>CAXUEN010000006.1:0-10113 GCA_964249945.1 uncultured Caulobacteraceae bacterium
TCCCCGTCCGAACCAGCGGGCCACGGGCGTGCCGAAGGCCAGGGCGCCGAGGCCGTTCAGCAGGGCGTGCGCCCAGCTGGCGTGCACCACCATGACGGTGAGCAGGCCCCAGACCCGCCCCTGCGCGACCTGCAGCGGCACAAGACCCAAGGCCGCGATCACCGCGTCCGGGTCCGGCGAGAGGCTCTGCAGCAGGTAGGTCAACACGATGCTGGCCACCACCACGAGCACGGTGGCGGGCGCGTTGAACAGCGGCTCGGCGGCCGGGCGAGAGGCGGTCATCGGCGCGACATGCCTAATTCGAGCCCCCGCGACGGAGGCGGCCGGTAAACTTACCTCTTCTTTACGCCGATCTGGTTTGTTTCGGGACGGTTCGAGCGACCCGCCCTCCAGTTTGGGCGGTCAACGCCCGGACACAGTAGGCCGTTACGGCCGCGGAAACGCGGCTCCTGGCCTTCGAGTTCAGGGAGCCGACCGAGCATGTCACAGCGAGCAGGGCCTCCAGGGTGGGTGACCGGGGCCGTCGCCCTGGCGGCCGCCATGGTGGTCACCTCCGCCGGCGCCGCGCGGGCCCAGAGCGGGTCGAGCACCCTGTCCGGCTTCAGCCAGGGGTTCAACGGCGGCCTGTCCACCATCCAGGGAGCGGTCAACGTCTCCACGCGGGACGCCAACGGCAACCTGACCATCGTGGACGGCGTCACCCAGATCGGCTCCGATCAGAGCATGTTCGCCAAGTCCGGCAGCACCACAGGCGCCTCGGATGCCTATTCGGGCGCAGGCGCCATCGGTGGCGCCACCGCCATCGGCAACAACCTGAGCGTCAACGTCTCGGGCCAATACAACACGGTCATCGTCAATTCGAGCCAGACCAACACCGGCTCCGTGTCGGCCACCACAACCCTGAACGGGAAGGTAAACCTCGATGCCGCCGCTCAATAGCCTCGTCTCGATGGCGACCTTGCGCCGGTCTAAGGTGCTGGCCGTGGCCGGCGCGGCCTCCGTCGCGCTCGCCGGCTGCATCTCGCCGGTGGCGGGGCCCGGGGGCAACTACGCCAGCCCCATCGGCGACGCGCCGGTGACGGCCAACCCCACGCCCTACTCGGCGGCGCTCGTGTGCCTGTCGGAATATGCCCAGCATTACGGCGTGCGCGCCCCGCGGATCGCAGTCGGCCGCATCGCCGACTATACCGGCAAGGCCGAGGACAACGGCGGGCGCGAGGTCACCCAGGGCGCCTCCCTCATGGCCATCTCGGCGCTCGCCAAGGCCGGCGCGCCGCTGGTGGAGCGCTACGACACCAGCGTGTCGGAACTGGAGCTCAAGTACGCCAACAACAAGCTGATCTCCGACCAGGCCGCCCCCGGCGGCGGGCCGGAGGGCCCGGCGCCGTTCCGCAAGATCATGGCCGGCCAGGTGCCGGGCTCCGACTTCTACCTGGTCGGCGGCATCACCGAGCTGAACTACAACATCCGCTCCGCCGGCGTGAACGGCCAGGGCGGCAAGCAGGACGCCACGCAAGGCACGGGCCTGCTCACCGGCCAGCTGTACGTGATGAACGTGGCGCTCGATCTTCGCCTGGTGGAGACCAAGACCATGGAGGTGGTCGACGTGGTCTCCTACCAGAAGCAGATCTACGGCCGCCAGGTGGGCGCGGGCCTGTTCAAGTTCTTCGGTTCCAACGTCATCGACATCTCAGCCGGCGAAGGCGGGCTGGAGCCGATCCAGCTGGCCGTCCGCGCCATGATCGAGCGGGCGACGGTGGAGATGATGTCCAACCTCTACGGCGCGCCTGGCCCCCAGGCCTGCGTCGATCCCGCCAACGACCCCATGGGTCCGCCCACCACCACGGGGCTCACCGGCGGCTACGTCCCCGCCTACAACAACCTGGATCAGAACAATGCGCGCACACGTGAAGATCCTAATGGCTGGGACAGCGGCCGTGGCGGCCAGTCTGTCGCTCTGCGGGGTCGCTACTAGCCAGCAGGCGGACGGCACGCCGGCGGCGGGCTTGAACACCTATCTGAACGACCAGGTGCAACTCGGCGACGTGATCGCCGGGCAGAGCCTGAACGTGCAGCAGGCGAGCACGGGCGCCAGCGCGGTGACGACCACGGTCGCCAATGCGGCGAGCGCCGGCGCGACCAACGCCGACCTGGGCTTCCAGTCCAGTCAGGCGGCGAGCGGAGCGGTCACGGCCAACACCAGTATGAGCGTGAACGGCGGCGGGTCGCAGTACCTGATCGGCTCCACCTCGGCGACCGGCAACACCGCCACCGCCTCCACCTGCTGCGGGACGGTGTCCGGGACCTCGACCCAGACCCTGAGCGGGCCGGGGGTGGCCGCCTCCAGCAGCGCCTACCACGGCGGCTATGCGGCCACGACGTCGGTGGACGCCACCGCCATCGGCAACACCCAGGGCTGGAACGTCGACACCGGCGTGATCAACGCCACCTCCAACCAAGCGAGCTCCACCGGGGTGACCGCCGTCAACGCCGCGACCGTCCAGGCAACGGGCTCGGCGAGCTATACCGCCACCTCGGTCGCCAACGACGTGGAGGCCTATGGCGCGAGCTCGCCGGTGACGCTGAGCGTCAACCAATCCCAGTCCGGGGCGACCCAGGCGGCGGCCTCGACCGTGCAGGACTATGGCGGAGACGCGGCGTCCACCACCTCGGCCGTGGCCAACAACTTCAACGTCTATTCCGACAGCTACGGCAACTTCATCGGCGCGACCCAGAGCAACACGGGCGCTGTGAACGTCTCCAACAGCCAATCGGTGGGGACCTGGTACGGCACGGTGGCGACCACGGGCTATGGCGTCGGCAACAGCACCGTGGTGGCCAATGCGGGGTCCTACACCCAGACGACGACCGACCAGGCCAACGCCGGCGGCATCATCGTGAACGCCAGCTTGTATGGCGGCTCCGTCGGCGACGGGGGGAACGCCTATGTCAGCGCCACGGGCGTCGGCAACGCGGTCAGCGCCTATGCCTGCGCCACCTGCAACGGCACGATAAACGCGCACAACAAGCAGGTGAACTCTGGCGCCGTGCATACGGGCGCGTCGCTGACGGCGCAGAACCTCACCACCGCCAGCGGCGTGGCGAGCGCGATTGGCAATACCGCGACCTACGACGTGGTGTCGTCAGGCAGCAACTGAAACACGCCCTCTCCTCCCCTGCGCAGCGGGGAGGTGGCGCGGCGCGGAACGCGCCGTCACGGAAGAAACGTCGCCACGTCCACGATAGACGGGCAGGCGGTGACGCCCCCTCCACCACCCTGCGGGTGGTCTCCCTCCCCCGCTTCGCAGGGGAGGAGAAGGACGTCAGAACGCGCTGGCGACCGGCCGCTTGCCGCTCCACATCCGCCGCATGAAGCCCTCCGCCGCGGGCTGCGGCGCGCCCATGGCGGCCAGCTTCTTGTCGATGGCCTTCAGCACCATCTTTGCCGACCAGCGGTGGGCGGTGAAGAAGTCCGCCGCCAGGGGACCCGCGAGCGGTACGGCGGTTATCCCCGTCCGGCCGAGCAGCAGGGCCCCGCACTTGGCCAGGGTGGCGACCGGCACGCCGGCCCGTACGCCCTGGTAAAGGATGTAGCTGCCAGCCGCTGTGCTGTAGACCTCGCCCACACCCGGCAGCCAGGCGAGCACGCCGTCCAGGCCGAGCCGCAGGCCGCCGATCTTCACCAACCCGTCGGAGAGCGTGGCGACCCGTTCCACCCGGCGGCGGATGTCCTGCAGTTCCAAGACGGTGGGCTCCAGCACGGCGATCTCCTTCAGCGCTGAACTACACATCTATGCGCAAGGCATAGATGGGAGCGCCTTGCCCGCTTACAACGGCGCCGGCTCAGAGCGCCGGCTGGGCCGTCACCATGCCTTCGGGGATCGCCTTCACATCGGTGAAGCCGCCCAGCGACAGGCAGTCCTTCAGCTCCTGGTCGATGATGTCCAGCGCTTTGGTCACGCCCTTGCCGCCGTTCGCCGCCAGGCCGTACATCCAGGCCCGCCCGCTGAGGCACGCCTTGGCCCCGCGCCCCATGGCCTTGACGATGTCGAAGCCGCTGCGCAGTCCGCCGTCCCAGAACACCTCCACCTGGTCGCCCACCGCCCGCGCAATCTCCGGCAGCACCGAGATGGTGGACGGCGCGCTGTCCAGCTGACGCCCGCCGTGGTTGGAGACGATGATGGCGTCGGCGCCGAGGTCCACCGCGCGCTTGGCGTCGTCCACCCGCATGATCCCCTTCAGGATCAGCTTGCGGGGCCACAGCGAACGCACCCAGGCGATGGTTTCGGTGTCGATGGAGTTGTCCAGGCCGTGGTTCACCCACTCCGCCAGGGGCATGACCCACTTCGCCTCCGGGTGCTCGGGCGCCATGTTGGCGAAGGTCTTCTCCTTGCTGGCCAGCATGCGCACCGCCCAGGGCAGGTGCAGGGCCATGTTGGCCACGTTGGACGGCATCAGGTGGATTGGCGCCACCAGGCCGTTGCGGTTGTCCGCCCAGCGCTGGGAGTGGACGTGCACGTCCAGCGTCATCACCAGGGCCGAGCAGCCCACCGCGTCCGCACGCTCGATCACGTGCTGGTTCACCGCCCGATCCTTCATCATGTAGAGCTGCTGCCAGAAGGGCGTCTTCACCGCCTTGGCGATCTCTTCCATGGAGTTGATGGAGAACAGCGACAGGCAGAAGGGGATGCCGAACTTCTCGGCCGCCTGGGCCGCGGCGATCTCCCCGTTCGGCCACACGATCCCACACATGCCGACCGGACCCATGGCCATGGGCATCGACGCCTTGTCGCCGACCATGGTGACGGTGGTGTCGAGTTTGGAGACGTCGGTCATGACGTGCTCGTTCAAGGCGAGCGCGTTCAGGTCGTCGCGGTTCCTGTGCAGGGTCAGCTCGTCATAGGCGCCCCCGTCCACGTACTGGAACACGGCCTTGGGGAGCTTGCGGTGCGCGCGCTTGCGCAGGTCGCCGACGTTGACGATGACGCTCATAGGCGGGTCTCCAATGATCCGCTCTCCCCTTGCGGGAGAGGGAGGGGCCCGCGTGCCGCAGGCATGTGGGAGGGTGAGGGGTCGCGCCGTCGTGGCAGCTGCGGGGTGAGGCCGGCCGCGGTGCGAGCCCTCACCCTTCCCATGCTCACGCATGGGCCCCTTCCCTCTCCCACAAGGGGAGAGGGAGCAATCATAGCTCCCCCCGCTTGGCCAGCGCCTCGATCCGGTCAGCGCAGCGGAGCGCCAGCGCCTGGATCGTAAGCGACGGATTCACCCCCCCCGTGGTGGCGAACAGCGAGCCGTCGCAGATCCACAGGTTCGGTACGTCCCACGACCGCCCGTCGGCGTTGACCACGCTGGTGCGCGGATCGTCGCCCATGCGGCAGGTGCCGAGCAGGTGGCTGGTGTCGTCGTTGCGCCACTGGTCGCGGCCGCCGGCGGCGTCCAGCATCTGGCCCATGAACGTCACCGCGTGGTCGATCAGCCGCTTGTCGTTGTCGGAATAGCTGAAGCTGACCTTGGGGATCTTCAGCCCGTATTGATCAACTTCGTCGTCCACCAGGGTGACGGTGTTGCAGGCTCTAGGCTCCACCTCGCCCACCGGCACGAAGCCCATTGTGTGGTTGTAGTCGGCCATGCCGCGCTGCAGATCCTCGCCCCAGAGCCCGCGCGAGGTGGCGAGGTTCTGGCCCCACTCCCGCGCCAGCGGCCCCTGGCTCATGAAGGCGTAGCCGCCGTGGAAGTCCTTGCCCTCGTCGGTGTAGTTCCAGTGCTCGGTCACCGCCATGTTGGGCGGCCCCTTGCTCCAGCGGATGTCCTCGTCGAACGTCGCCCAGACGCCCGGCCCCGACTGGGTGGTTAGGTAGGCCCCCACGCAGCCCGAGCTGTTGGCCAGCCCGTTGGGGTGCTTGGGCGTGGCGGAATTCAGCAGCAGACGCGGGGTCTCGATGGCATAGCCTGAGGCCACGACGTTCTTCGCCTTCTGCACCCGCCACTCGCCCTCGCGGTGGTAGTGGACGCCGGTGGCGCGCGCGCCATCCGCGCTGGTCTCCACCTGGCCGACCATGGCCATGTCGCGGATCTCGGCTCCGGCCGTCACTGCGCGCGCCGCCCAGACCACCAGCGCGCTCTGCTTGGCGTTGGTGCTGCAGCCGTAGTGGCAGTAGCCGCGGTAGACGCAGGGCGGGCTCTTGCCCCGCGGCGCCGAGACGGTGGCGAGCGGCGTGGAGCACCACTTGATCCCCATTCGGTCCGCCGCCCGGCCCAGGATCAGCCCCGGCGCGTTCACCTCGTGCGGGCGGTAGGGGTAGGGCCCCCGCGGCGGCCCCCAGGGATATTTGACGGGCCCGGAGATGCTCAGGGCGCGTTCGGCCTGGTCGTAGTAGGGCGCGATCTCTTGATAGGTGACCGGCCAGTCGAAGCCGTAGCCGAGCAGGCTCTTCGACTTGAACCACTCGGGCCGGAAGCGCAGCGACACCATGGAAAAGTGGACGGTCGACCCGCCCACCCCCTTGCCGCAGTTGTTGCCCGCCAGCGCGATCGGGTCGGCCCCGCCGGTGATGCGGGAGTCCGTCCAATAGAGCATCTCCTGCGCCAGCTCGTCGGAGGCGAAGTCCTCCAGCGGCCGCCAGTAGGGGCCGGCGTCGAAGCAGACGACGGAAAAGCCCTTCTCCGCCAGCCGCGCGGCCAGCGTAGCGCCGCCGGCGCCGGCGCCCACGATGGCGAAGTCGACTTCCTCGCTGTCGGCGTGGCAGCGCATCGGCACCCAGCCGTCGGGCGTGAAGACGTCGGGCGCGCGCCCGTCCTTCGCGCGGGGGGCCGAGGGGTCGTGGGGACTGGCGGAGGTGCTCATGCCACGCCGCTCCCGCGCGGCTTGCGGCCGCCGCTAGGCTTGGCCGGATCGGCCTTGGCTTCGCGCGCCTCCCACGGATCGTGCTCGTTCAGCCCCATGCGGACGTAGCCGCGGGGGCTCGCCGGGCCGCCGAAGCCCATCTCGCTCCAGGCCGCGGGATGGGCGTAGTAGATGCCCACTACCTCGCGCAGCAGGGTGCTGGTGAAGAAGTCGCCGGCGTTCAACCCCTGCCAGAGCTTGGCGTCCACGTCGCCCTTTTGGATGCGCTTTAGCAGGACCGTCTGCGTCTCCACGTCCAACTCCGTGAACGGGCGCACGTAGTCGGCCTTAGCCTGCTCGTCGATGGCCCTCAGGCCTCTGTGCCAGGCCTCGGCCTCCGGCAGGGCGCCCTCGATGCGGTAGCCTTCGGTGTCGCCCTCGTGCAAGCGGGCGTCGAGCCAGCAGGTGATCGGCACAGGGCCGCCGCGCTTGGGCGTCGGCGCCAGGCGCGCGCATAGCACCTCCATCAGCGCCCACTCCTGCTCGCTGAAGAAGCGCCGGGGCGGGCTCTCGGTCAGCCGCTTGCGCAGCACGCGGCGGGTCTTGTCGTCGAAGGAGACCGTGTCCCACTTGGCGAGCACGTCGTAGTCCGGATAGCTGCGCGTCATAGCTCCCCTCGCTTGCCCAGGACCTCGATGCGGTCGGCGGTCCGCAGGGCCATGGCCTGGATGGTGAGCGAGGGGTTGACCCCGCCGGTGGTGGGGAAGATCGAGCCGTCGCAGACCCACAGGTTCGGGTGGTCCCAGCTGCGCCCGTCAGGATTCACCACGCTGGTGCGCGGATCGTCGCCCATGCGTGCGGTGCCGTTCAGGTGGTTGGTGTCCTGGGTCTGGCGGAAGACGTCGGTGGCGCCCGCAGCCTCAACGCAGCCCTGCATCTGGTCCATGCAGTGGGCGATCAGGGCCTTGTCGCCGTCGGTCCAGCTGTAGGTGACGCGCGGGATGCGCAGGCCGTACTGGTCCACCTCGTCGGCCAGGGTGACGCAGTTGCGCGCGTCGGGCAGCCCCTCTCCAACCACCTTGATACCGGTCATGTGGTTGTAGTCGAGCATAGAACGACGGAGGTCCTCGCCCCACAGGCCCCTGGCGCCGACCTGTACGTTGGCCCATTCCTGCGGCATCGGCCCCTGGCTCATCAACGTGTAGCCGCCCGGGAAATCCTTGTCGTCGCAGTAGTTCCAGTGCTCCGACACACAGAGGTTCGGCGGCGCCTTGTTCCAGCGCACCTCCTCCTTCATGCGGCCATAGACGCCCTGGTTCGGCTGGGTCATCAGGTACTTGCCGACCAGGCCCGAGCTGTTGGCCAGCCCGTCCGGCGCGTCTGGACAGGCGGAGTTCAGGAGCAGGCGCGGCGTCTCGACGGCGTAGCCGGCGACCACCACGTTCTTCGCCCGCTGGAAGCGCCACTCACCCTCGCGGTGGTAGTGCACGCCCGTAACCCGCCCGCCGGCGCCCAGCTCCACCCGGCCTACCATGGCGAGGTCACGCACTTCCGCGCCGGCTTTCAGGGCGCGGGGGACCCAGACCACTAGCGCGCTCTGCTTGGCGTTTGTCGAGCAGCCGAAGCGGCAGAAGCCCCGCTGCACGCAGGGTGGCGCCTCGCCCCGGGGCGCCGACAGGGTCGCCAGCGGCATGGGGGCCCACTTCATCCCCATGGCCTCGCAGCCGACCGCCATCGCCTGGGCGCAGGCGTTCATCGGCATAGGCCGGTAGGGTGAGGGTGGCCGCGGCGGCCCCCAGGGATAGGAGAGCGGCCCGGAGATCGACAGGGCGCGCTCGACCTGGTCGTAATAGCCCCACATCTCACGCCAATTGACGGGCCAGTCCGCCCCGTAGCCCAGCAGGGAGCGCGCCTTGAAGTGCTCGGGCCGGAAGCGCAGCGAGACCATGGCGAAGTGCACGGTCGATCCGCCCACGCACTTGCCGGAATTGTTGCCGCCCATGACCAGCGGGTCGACCCCGTCGACGATCCGCTCGTCCAGCCAGTAGAGCTTGGACTGCACCTCCTCGTCCGAGGCGAAGTCCTCGAGCGGGCGGAAGAACGGCCCCGCGTCAAAGGCCACCACGGAGAACCCCTTCTCCGCCAGCCGCGCGGCGAGCGTCCCGCCCCCGGCGCCGGTGCCGACGATGGCGAAGTCCACCTCCTCGCTTTCGGCGTACTGGCGCATGGGCGTCCAGCCGCCCTCGCGGAACACGTTGGGCGCGCGACCGTCCTTGGCGCGCGGGGCGTCGGCTCCGGAGGCGCTCATCTCCTCCCCTGCGAAGCGGGGGAGGAGGACCGCGCAAAGCGGGATAGAGGGGGCGCCATCGCCGTCGCCTCATCAAGCCTGGAGCCCTCAGCGGAGGCGACGCCCCCTCCGTCACGGCGCAGATTGCGCCGCGCCACCTCCCCTGCTGCGCAGGGGAGGAGAATACCGCAAATCACTTCCTCACCGCCCGACACGGCCGTTCGCCTTCTGCGCGTCCGCCTGGCGGCCGGGCTTGGCCTCGACGGCCTCCCACGCGTCGCGCTTGTCGAAATCGAGCCGCACATAGCCCCGCGGCGAGGCCGGGCCGCCGAAGCCGATCTCGTTCCAGGCTATGGGGTGGGCGTAGTAGGCGCGAGGGATCTCGGCCATGACCCGCTCGCTGAAGAACAGCGCGCACGGCATGTCGCCCCAGGCGGCGTCGTGGAGTTCGCCCGCCGCCATCCTGCTGATCAACGCATCCCGGGACACATCGTCGAGGGCGGCGAAGGCGCGACCATAGGCGCCCTGCGCCTCGACCTCCAGCGCCGCTAGCCCCCGCCGCCAAGCCTCGCGGATCGGCGGCAACTTGGCATTGCGATAGCCGGTGCGCTTGTCGAGCCACAGCGTTTCGTCTAGGTGGGCAGCGAGCGGGACGGGCTGGGCCCGATCATCCTGCGGCAGTATGCGATCGCAGAGGGCCTGCAGGGTCGCGAACGCGCCCGCATCCAGGAAGCGTGGTCCCGGGTGCACCGCCAAGCGCTTGTCCACCGCACTGCGGGTGGCGTCGTTCCAGGAGGGCGTGGCGCGCTTGGCGGCCACGTCGTAACCAGGGTAGAGGTCACGCATCCTCAACGTCCCGCAGGCGCAGCGCCGCTAGGGCGGCGATAGCCAGGGCCGAGAAGCTGGGCGGCGCCGGCAGGGGCGGTCCGTCCACCACGTTCTGGCTCCAGTTGCGCCATCCCCCCATGGCGCGCGACACGCCAAAGGCGTGGAAGCCCACGCC
>CAXUEN010000006.1:10123-23649 GCA_964249945.1 uncultured Caulobacteraceae bacterium
ATCCCCATGATCGAGGTCAGCCACAGCCAGCCGCGCGTGACGGGACGCCCGCCACGCCTGCCACCCGGCTCGACCGCCGCCTTGGCGGTCAGGGCGGCGGCGATTGGGGGCAGGCTGACCGGCAGCCACATGCAGGGGTTCTGGAAGCTGCCGCGGAAGTGCATCAGCCCCGCCTCGCTCACCGTACCCATCAGCCCGAAGGCCGTGAAGCCCGACAGGGCGCGGCCGACGGGGATGCCGAACAGCTTCAGCCTGTCCGGATGGTGGGTCTCGGCGATCTCGTCGGCCGCAAGGCCGATGGCGCCCGCCAGGGACAGCGCCGCCGGCGCTCCGATCGGCGCGGCGTAGAAGGCGTTCAGCCAGTTCAGGCCGCCGGGCCTGCGCAGCACGTTGTAGGTATGGAAGCCCACCCCGATGGCGCCCACCGCGCCGGACAGGGCGTAGGCGCCGTCGCGCACTCGGCGCGGCAGCCACTGGGTCGACGCCCCGTCGATCCCAGCCGCCAGCGTGATCGCCGAGACCACCAGCGGCGTGTACATGCCGGGGTTGTCGAAAGAGCCGCGGTAGTGCTCCACCGCACTGTCGGCCAGCACCGACGCCCCCAGCAGGGCGGAGGCGCCGTGCAGCATCCTAGCCTCCCCCGCCGCCGACTTGCGGCCAGGCCACCAGGGGAGCTTCGGCTTCGGCTCGGCCTTCTCCAGGAACAGCCCGTCGCCGACCAGGGCGGCGGTGGCGATCCCTGCGGCGGCAAGGACGAGGGCGCCCAGCACCCTCGCCTCCTTGGGATCGCCGGCCCAACCTCGGCCGGCGATCGAGCCGAGCAGGGCCGAGCCGCTCATTCCTTGTGGCCGATGACCGAAGCCAGCACCTGGCTCATGGAGCCCCGGATCACGCCAGCCTCGTCCGGATCGCCCTGTTGCAGGGTGTTCATGAAGGTCTTGGCCTGGGCCAGGGTGATGTGCGGCGGCAGGGGCGGGATCTCCGGGTCGGTCTTCACCTCAAGCACCACCGGGATCGGCGAGGCCAGGGCCTGGTCCCAGGCGGCGCTGAGGTCCTTCGGGTCGTCCACATAGATGCCCTTCAGCCCGATCAGCTCGCCGAACTTGTGGTAGGCGATGTTGGGCAGGGACTGGGTGGTGTCGTAGCGGGGCATGCCCTCCATCACCCGCTGCTCCCAGGTCACCTGGTTCAGGTCCTCATTGTTCCAGACGCAGCAGATCCAGGTCGGCGTGGTCCAGGTCTTGTAGTACTTGGCCACCGTGATCAGCTCGGCCATGTTGTTCATCTGCATGGCGCCGTCGCCGACGAGCGCGATGACCGGCCGGTCGGGGTGGGCGAACTTGGCCGCGATGGCATAGGGCACCGCTGCGCCCATCGACGCCAAGCCCCCCGAGAGCGACAGCATCTGGCCCCGCTTCACCTTCAGGTCGCGCGCGTACCAGTTGGCGCAAGACCCGGAATCCGAGGTGACGATGGCGTTGGCGCCGAGCTTGGGCGACAGCTCCCACACGACGCGCTGGGGGTTTACCGGCTTGGCGGGCGCGTGGGCGCGCTTGTCCATCAGCTCCCACCAGTCCTTGACTTCCTTCTCAATGTGGGTGCGCCAGTGGGTTTCGGTTTTGGTCTCGATGAGCGGCAGCAAGGCGCGGAGCGTCTCCACGCTCTCTCCGTGCAGGTTCACCTCGGTAGGGTAGCGGGAGCCCAGCATGGTGGCGTCGATGTCGATCTGGACGCCGCGGGCCTGGCCGGTCTTGGGCAGGAACTCCGCCCAGGGAAAGCCTGTGCCGATCATCAGCAGGGTGTCGCAGTCGTCCATCATGTCCGAGGACGGTTTGGTGCCGAGTAGACCGATGCAGCCGGTCACCCAGGGCAGGTCGTCGGGCAACACCGCCTTGCCGAGCAGGGCCTTGGCGCAGCCGGCTTTCAGCTTGTCGGCGATGGCGATGACCTCGTCAGTGGCGTGCAGGGCGCCGGCGCCGACTAGGATCGCGACCTTCTTGCCGCTGTTCAGCACCTCGGCGGCGCGGCGGAGGTCAACCTCCTTCGGCACGATGTGGGGCTTCTGGTAGCCCGGCGAGGTGCGGGTGTAGCCGTGGGCGCGGGTGGGCTCCTCGTACTCGCTATCGGAGAGGTCGTTCGGCATGATCACCACGGCCACGCCGTTGCGCGACTTGGCGAAGCGCATGCCGCGGTCGATCAGCATGGCCACCTGCTGGGGCGTGCGCGCCTCCTGCACGTACTCCGCAACGTCGGAGAACATGCGGTCCAAGTTGATCTCCTGCTGGTAGTGAGCCCCGCGGACGGAGCGCCCCGCCCCACCGGTGATGGCGAACACCGGCTGGTGGTCGGACTTGGCGTCATAGAGGCCCGTGATCATGTGGCTGGCGCCCGGGCCGCCGGTGGAGAGGCATATGCCCGTTTCGCCGGAGAACTTGGCGTAGGCCGAGGCCATGAAGGCCGCCATCTCCTCGTGCCGCGCCTGGACGAAGCGGAACTTGCTGTCCTCCTTCTGCAGGCCCTTCAGCACGCCGTTGATGCCGTCGCCAGGATAGCCGAAGATCGTGTGGACGCCCCATTCCTCCAGACGCTGGACGAAGAATTCACCGACGGTCTGCTTGGCCACGGGCAGGCTCCTTGTGCGAGGTGCCAGCGCGGCCGCAGGAGCAGCGCGCCAGTTTCAGGGTTGGTGAGGAAACAGCCGCCCGGGCGCGATGTTCCGCCATTTCAGGGCTGAAACGCGGCCGCCGCCAAGCTCGTCCTTCCCGCAGGCGACCGAGCCGCCGTCGGAGCGACCCTTCGACAAGGCGACGGGACCGCCGAGCCTTGCTAAGGCTTCACATTGAGGCTGCGTCAGACGGGAGCCCGGCTTGCCCTTTCCCCACTTCAATCCCGTGCTGCTCCAGCTCGGGCCGCTCGCCATCCGCTGGTACGCCCTGGCCTATGTGGCGGGCATCCTGCTGGGCTGGCGCTATGCGGTCCTGCTGGTCAAGAGCCCACGCATCTGGCGCGGCATGGCGCCCACTGCCGACGAAAAGCAGGTTGACGACCTAGTGCTGTGGGTGGCGGTGGGGATCGTGACCGGCGGCCGGCTGGGCTCGATCCTGTTCTACAACACCAGCGTGCTGTGGACCGACCCGCTGGAGGTGTTCAAGGCTTGGCACGGGGGCATGAGCTTCCACGGCGGCCTGATCGGGGTGGTGGTTGCGCTCTACTTCTTCTCGCGCGCCAACCGGATCGACCTGCTGCGCATCGCCGACCTGACCGCGCCCTGCGTGCCCATTGGGCTGTTCTTCGGCCGTATCGCCAACTTTATCAACGGGGAGCTGTGGGGCCGGCCCACCACCTTGCCCTGGGGAATCATCTTCCCGCGCGCTGGGCCTGAGCCCCGCCACCCCAGCCAGCTCTACGAGGCGGGGCTGGAGGGGATCGTGCTGTTCTGCATCCTGCGCTGGGCGACGCATGGGGCCAAGCTGCTACCCCGGCGCGCTATGGTGACGGGCCTGTTCCTGACCTTCTACGGCCTGGCGCGCATCACGCTGGAGAACGTGCGCGAGCCGGATCGCGACATGCCCCACTTCCCCTTCGGCCTGACCATGGGGATCATGCTGTCGATCCCCATGGTGCTGGTCGGCCTGGCGATGATCGCCTATGCGCGCCGACCCTCGGCGCTTGCGGTGGGTGCGAGCGTTGCGCCGGACGCAGGTATCGACGCGCTGGAGGGCGGCCATGACCCCATGCAGGCCATGGCCGTGGACGCCAGCGAGGCCGCGGGCGCCGGACCGCTCGACCGGCCTTGAGCGGGGAGCCGGCTGGCGGAGCCGCGAGCGAGCCGCCCTGGCTCGCCCGCCGCATCGCGCTGGAGGGCCCGCTGACGGTAGCGGACTTCATGACCGCCTGCCTGCACGATCCCCGTCACGGCTACTACGCCACCCGTCCGAGCCTGGGGCCGGAGGGCGATTTCATCACCGCGCCCATGGTCTCGCAGATGTTTGGGGAACTGGTGGGCGCCTGGATGGCGGAGATCTGGCGCCAGATGGGCGCGCCGGCAGGCGTGCGGCTGGTCGAGCTCGGCCCCGGCGAGGGCGCGCTCATGGAAGACGTGCTGCGGGTGCTGAGCCGCGTCCCCGGCCTGATGGGCGCCGCCGAACTGTGGCTGGTGGAGCCCAGCCGGCCGCTCCGGGCGCTCCAGGCCGAGCGGCTGGCTCATGCCCGGCCCTGCTTCGCCGACGCGCTGGCCGAGGTTCCGTCCGGCGCGCCGCTGATCCTGGTGGCCAACGAGGTGTTCGACTGCCTGCCCGCCCGCCACTTCGTTTATCGTCCAGACGGCTGGGCGGAGCGACGGGTCGGGCTGGATGTCGCGGGCCGGCTAGCCCTCGGCCTGTCGCCGCCGCCTTCCGGCGCGGTGGATGACCTGCCGGGCGAGGCGCCCGTCGGCGCGGTGGCTGAACGCTCTCCCGCCCAGACCGCCCTGGCCGCCGAGATCGGCGCCCGGGTGGCGGAGGACGGCGGCGCCGCCCTGCTGATCGATTACGGCCGCGCCGCTCCCGGCTTCGGCGACACCCTGCAGGCGCTGTCCCGTCACGCCAAGGTCGATCCCTTGGAGAGCGCGGGCTTCGCCGACCTGACCGTGAACGTCGATTTCCCCGCCCTCGCTGCTGCGGCGAGGGCCCTGGGCGCTGCGGTCAGCCCCATCGTGACCCAGCGCGCCTTCCTGCAGAGCCTCGGCGCGGAGGCGCGCGCGGCGGCCCTGGCCCGCGGCCGGCCGGACCAGGCGGAGGTGATCGCCCGCCAGCTCCACCGGCTGATCGCCCCGGACCAGATGGGGGCGCTGTTCAAGGTGGTCTCGATCCATACCCCGGGTCTGGACCCACCGGGTCTGGACCCGGGGGGCTTCGCGCCGCACGAAGGGACGCCATGACCTCCGCCGCCATTCCCGCCGTCACCTCGCCCCTGCTGGATCGCCTGGCGGGCGTCCGTCACGCCTTCTTCACGCGCCAGGGCGGCGTGTCCGACGGCATCTACGCCAGCCTGAACGTCGGCCGGGGCTCCCGCGACGATCCCGCGGCGGTGGCGCAGAACCGCGAGCGCGCCGCCGCCCACTTCAGCCAGCCCGTGGAGCGGCTGCTGGGCTGCTACCAGGTGCACTCCGCCCGCGCCCTGATCGCAGACGCGCCCTGGGGCGACGCCCGCCACGAGGTGGACGGGGTGGCGACGGCTATCCCGGGGCTGGTCTGCAGCGCGCTTTCGGCCGACTGCGCGCCGATCCTGTTCGCCGATCCGCAGGCGCGGGTGGTGGCGGCGGCCCACGCCGGCTGGCGTGGAGCGCTCGGCGGGATCGTGGCCGCGACGGTGGCGAGGATGGCGGAGCTGGGCGCCGAGCCCGGCCGCATCACCGCTGTGGTCGGCCCCTGCATCGCTCAGGAGAGCTACGAGGTGGGCGAGGATTTCCTGCAGGCCTTCATGGACCAGGCGCCGGAGGGGCTGCGCTTCTTCGCCCCCGGCGCGACGGCGGCCAAGCGCCAGTTCGACCTGCCCGGCTTCGTGCTCGAGCGGCTGGAGCGAGCCGGCGTCGGCAAGGCGGACTGGGTCGGCCGCGACACCTGCGCGGAGGAAGCCGCCTTCTTCTCCAACCGCCGCGCCGTCCACCGGGGGGAGGGCGACTACGGCCGCCTGCTCTCGGCCATCATGCTGGAAGATTAGGCCACCTCTCCTTGCGGGAAGGGTCCTAAGCCTCCTCCACCGCCAAGGCCGCCGCGTCCAGCGCCGCCGCGATGGCGCGGGCGCGCTCCGGGTCCAGCGGGCCGCCGCCGATCTTCAGGCGGAGCGCCGTCTTTAGGTTCTCCATGCCACGTTGCACGGAGGCAGGGACCTCCCCGCCCCGAGCGCGGGCGTCGGCCATGCGCCGGCGGACCACGTCCACCGCCTCGCCCTGCTCCGCCAAGTAGGCGCGGCCGGCCTCGGTGATGGAGTAGAGCTTGCGGCCGCCCTCCTGCGCCTCGACGGTGGCGTATCCCAGCTCCTCCAGCAGGGTCAGGGTGGGATAGACCACGCCGGGGCTCGGGCTGTAGGCGCCGCGCAGCTTCTCCTCGATGGAGCGGATCAGCTCGTAGCCGTGGCTCGGCTGCTCCGCGATCAGCGACAGCAGCAGCAGCCGCAGGTCGCCCTGGTCGAACACCCGCGCCCGCCGGCCCCGCGGTCCGCCGCCGAAGCGGCCCTCGAAGCCCTCGTGGTGGCCGTGGCCGCCGCGCTCTCCGCGGCCACTCCAATGACCGCGCAGTCCCCTATGGTGTCTCATGTACATCCTCGATGTTCTCCGATATATCTTGACCTTCAACAAGACAAGGCCTGTCCGGGATGGCTTGACCTTCTCGCCCATTAAAAGATATATCTAACATCGATCTGACTTACAAGGCCCGTTCGGCGGACTCGGATCAAACTCCTCTCAGCGTCTCCGCCAGCAGGCGCGCCTCGCTCTCCCGCGACGAGCCCTTGCGCCAGGCGACCACGATCTCGCGGTGAGGCGCGTCGGCGCCCAGGTGGCGCACGCTCACCGACGCCTGATCGGCCAGCCCCGCCTCCACCGCCATGGCCGGCAGCAGCGACACACCGAGCCCCGAGCCGACCATCTGCACGAGGGTGTGCAGCGAGGTGGCGGCGAACCCCCCGCCGTCGGGGGTGTTGCGCGGCGCCTCCAGGCTGCAGGCGGCGAGCGCGTGCTCGCGGAGGCAATGGCCGTCCTCCAGCAGGATCACGTCCTCGCCCTGCATGTCGTCCAGCTCCACCGCCTCCCCGTGGGCGAAGCGGTGGTCCCGGGAAGAGGCGGCGAGCAGTTCGTCGTCGCGCACCGGCGCGGTCTCCAGCCCCGCGGTGTCGTAGGGCAGCGCGATCAGGGCGGCGTCGAGCGCGCCGGCCTTCAGCCCCGCCGACAGCTTGGCGGTCATGTCCTCGCGCAGATACAGTCGCAGCTTGGGGAAGCGGTCGCGCAGGACCGGCAGCGCCTTGGGCAGCAGGAAGGGGGCGATGGTGGGGATCACGCCCAGCCGGAAGCGCCCGGCCAGGGGCTGGCCGGCGCTCCGGGCGGCCTGGACCAGGTCCTCCACCCGGGTCAGCACGTCCTGTGCGCGGCGCACCGTCTCCTCCCCCACCGAGGTCAGGATGACGCCGGAGCGCGCCCGGTCCACCACGGGGGCGCCCAGGTTGCGCTCCAGCTCCTGGATGCCGGCGGACAAGGTGGGCTGGGTGACGAAGGCCGCTTCCGCCGCGCGACTGAACGAGCCGTGCTCGGCCAGCAGCTTCAGGTACTGCAGTTGGCGCAGGGTGGGCAGCATCGGCGCTCACATAGGCTAGGGCTATGCGCACTGCAAAAAACAATCGATTTGCACCGCAGCAAAGCGGCGCCTACCTGGGTCGCGTGCGGTGCTGCGCCGCAACCTCCCCACTCCTGCCCAAGGACTCATCCATGCTCGGCGTCGGCGAAAAGCTTCCCCACTTCAAGGTCACGGGCGTCAAGCCCGGCTTCAACGCCCACGAGGAGGAGGGTCACTCCGCCTTCGAGAAGCTCACCCACGAGTCGTTCGAGGGCAAGTGGAAGGTGATCTTCTTCTACCCCAAGGACTTCACCTTCGTCTGCCCGACCGAGATTGCCGAGTTCGCGCGCCTGTCCAGGGAGTTCGAGGACCGCGACGCCATCGTCATGGGCGGCTCGGTGGACAACGAGCACGTGAAGCTCGCCTGGCGTCGCAACCACCCCGACCTTGACAAGCTGCCGATGTGGTCGTTCGCCGACCCGTCGGGCAAGTTCGCCAGCAAGCTCGGCGTGCTCGACGAGGATGAGGGCGTGGCCTTCCGCGCCACCTTCGTGGTCGATCCGGACAACACCATCCAGCACGTCTACGTCACCAACCTGAACGTCGGCCGCAACCCCGCCGACACGCTCCGCGTGCTAGACGCCCTGCAGACCGACGAGCTTTGCCCCTGCAACCGTCAGGTCGGCGGCGAGACCCTGGCGGCCTAAGGCCCGCCGGCTGCGTAATAGATCGGCCGGGAGCCTACGGGCGCCCGGCCGTTTTTTCATTCTGATCCTTCGGAGTCGGACCCCATGTCGATCGACAGCCTGCGCAATGCTCTGCCCGCCTACGCCAAGGACCTGAGCCTGAACCTGTCATCGCTGATGAACGAGACGGTGCTGAGCGAGCAGCAGAAGTGGGGCTGCTTCGTCGCCTGCGCCTATGCGGTGGGCACGGGGACGGTGATCCGGGAGGTCATGGAAGGCTGCCCGCTGGCCGAAGAGGCGGCGACGGCGGCTAAGGCTGCGGCGGCGATCATGGGCATGAACAACGTCTACTATCGCACCCTGCACCTGATGAAGAGCCGGGAGTACGCCACCCTGCCCGCTAAGCTGCGCATGAACGTCATCGCCAATCCCGGCGTGGGCAAGAGCGACTTCGAGCTGTGGTGCATGGCGGTCTCGGCCATCAACGGCTGCGGCATGTGCCTCGACGCCCACGAGGAGGAGTTGCGCAAGCACGGCGTCGCCAACACCGTGGTGCAGGCGGCGATCCGCATCGGCGCGGTGGTGAACGCCGTCTCCCGCGTGATCGCGGCGGAAGAGGGCGCGAAGGCGGGGTGAGTCTCCCTCTCCCTCTCCCCTCGAAGGGGAGGGAAAAGAGCGCCTACTCCGCAGCGCGGTTGAACGCCCTCGCGTACTGCACGCCGGTCCACAGCGTCATCGCCGCCGCCAGCCACAGCAGCCCGATCGCCACGAGCGCCAGCGGCCCCGAGCCGAGCCCGGTCACCAGCAGGGCCAGCGACAGCGCCACCAGCTGCACCGTCGTCTTCCACTTGGCGAGCCAAGTGACCGGCAGCTTCACGCCCCGGCCCGCTCCAGCCTCCCGAAGCCCTGAGACGAACACCTCGCGGAACAGGATCAGGAAGCCGGGGACAGCCACCGCCGCGCCCGCACCGGCCAGCACCAGCCCTAGCACCGCCGCCAGCACCGCGATCTTGTCGGCGATGGGATCGAGCGCGGCGCCCCAGGCGGAGGTCACACGCCAGCGCCGGGCCAGCCAGCCGTCGAAGAAGTCGGTGATGGCGCCTAGGGCGAACAGCGCGGAAGCCCAGTCCGCCAGGCCTCGCGGCCCACCGCCCGCAAGCGCCGCCATCAGAACGAACACGGCCACCCCGCACGCGATGCGGAACAGGGTCAACAGGTTGGGGATCTGGCGGCGGTCGAACATGGCGGGGCCGGAACGCGCCGCCCCGTGGTCCGCTGCGTCAGCCGCTCGGGCTCAGCACCTGCAGCAGGCTGTCGCTCTGCAGGCTGGAGAATATCTGGGCCGAGGCCTGCAGCGTGGTCTGGGCCAAGCTGAGCTGGGTGGCGATCGCCGCCTCGTCGGGCGTGGTGATGTTGCTGACCACGCCAGCGATGGCGGTCTGCTGGTCGGTGAGCTGGGTGGTCTTGTTGTCAACCTCCTTGGCCACTACGCCATTCTCGGCGACCGTGGCGTTGGTGGCGCTGATGGCGGTGTCGAACTGCGACAGCACGCCGGTCAGGAAGTCGGACTGGGCCTGGGTCAGCGTGCCGCTTAGGGGGCCGTTCGGCCCGGCGTTGTAGGCCTGGACCGCGGCGAGTGCGGTCATCAGCGGCGTGCCTGCGTCGCTGGCCAGCACGCCCGTCTTCACCACCGTGCTGTCGTCCAGACGGCTGACCTGAGCCGTGGCGCCGTTCTTGAAGATGGAGGAGAGCGGGCTGGCCGCGGCGAGGTCCGAGAGCTGGCTGGCCGCCACCGGTGCGGTGCCCGCCTGCCCGCCGGAGAACAGGTACTGACCGCCGTACTGGACGTTCAGCGCCCCCGTGGCGCTGGAGAGCTGGGCCTGGAGCGTGGTCATCAGGTCGTCGCCGCTGTTGTTGGCGAGCGCGTCGGCCACGGCGGTGCGGGCCGACTGGGCGGCGCCGGCCACCTGGGACAGGGCGTTATCCTGCACGTCCAGCTTGCCCGACAGGGCCTGGGCGTTGGCCACATAGCTGGTCAGGCGCGCGGACACGCTGTTGACCGCCGTCAAGGTCCCGGCCGTGGAGCCATAGCCCGCAAGGTCGGTGGCGACCTTCTGGCTGCTGAGCTCGGCCGTGTCGTCGGCCTCCTGGGTCTGGCTCGTGCCGATGTTGGCGGCGAGCGAGGCGTAGAGGCTGGCGGTGGAGATGGGGCTCATCATGGCGGGGGCGCTCAGCTCGAGGTGATGCTCATCAGGGTGGTGAACATGGAGGAGGTGGCCTGGATGAGCCGGGCCGAGGCGTTGTAGGCCTGCTGGTAGGTGGTCAGCGAGATCATCTCCTGGTCCACGTTCACCCCCTCCGCCGAGCTGAGCCGGGTCTGCGTCTCGGTGGCGATGGCGGAGGCGCGGGTGGCGGCGGTGTTGGCGGCCGAGGCCTTGGACGCGATGTCGCCGCTGAGGTTGGAGGCGTAGCCCGACAGGGTGGTGACAACGGCCGCGGCCTCGCCGGCCGCCGCGAAGGCCACCGACGTCTGGCCGGCGGTGGCAAAGGCGTCTGCGCCCGAGATGTCGCCCGACGCCAGCACCGAGGTCCCGGATGCGGCCCCCAGGGTCACGGCCGAGGTCTGCAGCAGGGCGGGGTTGGCCGCGATGTCGCTGCGCACGCCGTAGCTGCTGGCCGCGGCGTTGCGGGCCGCCGAGCCGATGCCGAACAGCTGGCTGATCGAGGTCTCCGTCGCGGTGTTGGCGGTGCTGTCGCCCTGCACCGCCAGGCTGACGCCCGAGCCGCCCGTGGCGGTGAAGCTGAGCTGGCCCCGGGCGTCGAGCTGGAAGGCGCCATACAGGCCGACGCCGTTGGTGGGGCTGTTCAGGGCGCTCACCAGGTCGGCCATGGTTCCGCCCGTGGGGGTCTGCACCGTCACGTCCTTCAGGGTGGAGCCGTCCGCGCCGATGAGGCGGAAGCCGATCGACTGGCCGGCGGGATAGCCGCTGGCGCTGGAGGCCGTGAGGCCTGTGGCGTAGTCGGCTGGGGTGCTGGAGGACACCAGGTCGTTCAGGCCGAAAAAGTCGGAGAAGCCCTGGCCGGCCTTGCTGCCGGGTGTGGCGGCGTTGTCGGAGACCACCACGCCGTTGGCGGCGGAGGCTGCGCTAATCGACAGGGCGCCGTTGGAGAAGCTGGCGGTGGCCGCCCCGCCGAGCTGGCTGTTCAGGGTGGAGAGGAAGGTGGCGGGCGTGAAGCTCACCGGCGCGCCGCCACCGGTAATCATGGTCCCGGCCGAGAAGTCGATGGCGACGCTGGACTGCAGCACGCCCGCGCCGTTCACCACGCCCACCGTGGTCTTGCCGGTGAAGTTCGACACGTCGGCGCCTAAGTCCATGCCAGTGTTGCGCCCGGTGAGGGTGGCGGGCGCCGGCACGCTGGAATAGCTGTTGGAAACCGCGTTCAGGGTGGCGGCGGTCTGGCTGGTCAGGTTGGCGAGCTGGCTGGAGATGGACGGCAGCTCGGTGTTGCGAAGGCTCACCAGCCCCGCCAGCTCCCCGCTGGTCAGCCGCGCGCCCAGCGCCTGGGTGTCGCCGCCCACCGGCGTCACGCTGATCTGGCCGGTGGCGCCCGAGCCGTCATAGCTCAGCGTCGCCGCCCCCTGGTCGCTGGCCAGCACCGTGCCGTCCGAAGCCTTGATCGTCACCCCGCCGGTGGCGGTGGCGCCCACGTTGACGTTCATCAGGGCCGAGAGCTGGCCGATCAGCGCGCTCTGCTGGTTCTGCGCCCCGGTGGCGTCGCCGCCGGAGACGGTGGCTTGGGAGATGGTGCTGTTCAGCTTGGCGATCTGGGACAGCAGGCTGTTCGCCGTGGTCACGTCGCTGGTGATCTTGGCGTCGGCTTGGGCGCTGAGCTGGGACAGGCTCGAGCTGATCGACTGCGACGAGCTGAGGAACTGGCTGACCTGGCTCACCGCCGCGGCCTGGGCGGTGGCGGAGGGGCTGGAGGACAGGGTGGAGAAGGCGGAGAAGACGCTGTCCAGCTGGCCGAAGAAGGACGAGGTGCTGGTCGGGTCGCCGAACAGGCTCTGGGCCTGGTCCAGCATGGAGGCGGTGACTGAGGCGCTGGAGCTGTCGGCGGTGGCCTTGAGGTTGGCTTGCTCCAGGAACTGGTTGGTGGTGCGGGCGATGTCCTGGACGCTGACGCCCAATCCCTGGCCGGCGACGCTAACCGAACCCTGGTTGACCACCTCGCGGACGTAGCCTGCGGTGTTGACGTTGGAGATGTTGTTTGAGACGGCGGTGAGGCCTGTCTGCGCCACCTCCAGCCCGGAGGTGGCGATGTTCAGGATGCTGGAGAGGGAGACGCTCATCGAAGGGCGCTCCCGGTATCGAGGGCGGCAGGATTTGCCGCCGGGCGGTTAGCGGCAGGGCGGAAAGGGGCGTGCGGTCGCGCGGACCGCACGCGGGGCACGGCGCGTCCAGAAGGCCGGGAGTCCTTGGTCTGCAAAGCTTTGTGCACGCTCGCGGCCTCATCCGCCTATGCCGGATGGGACGCAGGCGCGAGAGTGACCTCGCAAGATGCATGCGTCTTCTCCTCCCCTGTGCAGCGGGGGAGGTGGCGCGGCGCATCTGCGCCGTGACCGAGGGGGCGTCGCGGCGTCCGGCTCTAGCCGTGCCAGCGGCGAGGCCCTCTCCACCATGCTGCGCATGTCCCCTCCCCCGCTCCGCAGGGCAGGAGGAGGTCGCTCAGCCCTGCCGCTGCGCTACGCCGGAGATCCAGCGGTACAGGCCCGCGGTAATCGCCGCGAAGGCGACCAGCCCCACCCACACCGCGACGTTGGCGAAGCCGTCGCCCACCACCGCCAGCGGCTCGCCCTTGCCGCTGGCCACGATCAGGCCGGCGAGCGCCACGCCCCACAGGCTCTCGCCCACGATCAGGCCCGATGCCAGCAGCACGCCGAACCGCTTGGCGCTCTCCGCGTTCGGCAGCCGGTCGGCCCATCGGTCGTAGAGCCAGCCGCACACCGCCCCCACCACCACGAAGGCGGTGGTCGAGGACGGCAGGTAGATGCCGAGCCCGACCGCCAGCGGCGGCACCGAACCGCGCTTGGAGGCGCGCAGCGCCTCGTCCACCACGATCAGAACGATACCTACCAGCACGCCGATGCCGATCAGGCTCCAGTCCAGCTGGCCGGTGATGACGCCCCGGGCCAGGGCCGAGATCAGCGTCGCCTGGGGCGCTGGCAGAGCGTTGGCGAGCGTCGCGTGGCCGAAGTGGCTTGCGCCGGCGAAGCCGTACGCGCGGTTCAGCAGGTCGATTACCGGCGGGATCACCAGCGAGCCCATGAAAACGCCGACCACCAGCGCCGCCTGCTGGCGCCACGGAGTGGCGTCCACGAGCTGGCCGGTCTTGAGGTCCTGCAGGTTGTCGTTGGCGATGGTCGCGACGCTCAAGAGGATAGCGGTGACGAACAGGGCGAAGGCGACCAGCGCCGCCTGCCCGCCCGGCCCCGCCGCATGGCCGGCCAGCAGCAGGAGCAGCGCCCCCGCCC
>CAXUEN010000007.1:0-16880 GCA_964249945.1 uncultured Caulobacteraceae bacterium
ATAAAGATGAACGGGGATAAGGCCACCGCTGCGGCAGCCCGTCCGGCCCGTTCTGACGTGGGCGCAGTTAATAGCCTGCACGATGACCCTCGCAGCCCTCAGCCTCGCTGGTCCGCCTCCGAGCGAGCCCGTCGCCACCGCCCCGCACAATCTCGAAGCCGAACAGGCGCTGCTCGGCGCAGTGCTGTTCGACAACGCCGCCTATGAGCGGCTGAACGACCGGCTGCAGGGGCGCCACTTCTACGAACCCTTCCACCAGCGCCTGTTCGCCGCGATGGAGGAGTACATCCGCAAGGGCCAGCTGGCCGAGCCCATCGTGCTGATGGAGCGCTTCCGGCGCGACCCGGCGTTCGAGGACCTGGGCGGCCTGCGCTACCTGGCCGACTTGGTGGACCGCGCGCCGCCGGCGGCCAACGCCCAGGACTACGCCCGCATCGTCTACGACTTGGCGCTGCGTCGCGAGGTGCTGCGCATCAGCGGCGACATGGCGAAGAACGCCGTGGAGGACGCCGAAACCGAGGCTCGCGACCAGATCGAGCAGGCCGAGCAGCAGCTCTACAGCTTGGCCGAGACCGGCGGCTCCTCCACCGGCTTCCAGGCCTTCGCCGACTCGCTGCAGGGCGCGGTCGAGATGACCGCGGAGGCCTTTTCTCGCGACGGCGGACTGGCCGGCATGTCCACCGGGCTGATCGACCTGGACCAGAAGCTCGGCGGCCTGCACAAGTCCGACCTGCTGATCCTCGCCGGCCGACCCTCCATGGGCAAGTCAGCGCTGGCCGCCAACATCGCCTTGCACGTCGCTCGCAACTACGCCTGGGAACCCCAGCCGGACGGCTCCAGGAAGACGGTGAGCGGGGGCGTGGTCGCTTTCTTCTCGCTGGAAATGTCGGCCGAGCAGCTGGCCATGCGCATGCTGGCGGATGTGTCCGGGGTGTCTTCTGATCGTCTGCGCAAGGGTGAGATCGACCAGCACGAGTTCGCCAAAGTGCGCGACGCCGCCCTGGAGATCCAGGACAGCCCCTTCTACATCGACGCCACCGGCGGCCTGTCGATCTCCAAGCTGACCGCGCGGGCCAGGCGGCTTAAGCGCTCGGTGGGCCTGGACCTGCTCATCGTGGACTACCTGCAGCTGGTCACCACCGGCGGCGATGGCTCCCGCGCCAATGAGAACCGGGTGCAGGAGGTCAGCCAGATCACCATGGGGCTGAAGGCGTTGGCCAAAGAGCTGTCGATCCCGGTGCTGGCCCTGTCCCAGCTCTCGCGCCAGGTGGAGAGCCGCGAGGACAAGCGGCCCCAGCTCTCGGACCTCCGTGAATCCGGCTCCATCGAGCAGGACGCGGACGCGGTGATGTTCGTGTACCGCGAGGCCTACTACAAGGGCCGCGCCGAACCCCGTGAGGGGTCGGCCGAACACCTCGCCTGGCAGGAGGACATGGACCAGATCCGCCACGTGGCCGAGGTGATCATCGGCAAGCAGCGCCACGGCCCTATCGGCAACGTCAAGCTCAGCTTCAACGACGACACCGTGCGCTTCGGCAACTTGGCGCGCGAGGGGCGCTACGACCTGCACTGAGCCGTTGCGCCTCTGTTAGGCTAAGGCATACTCCCGGCATGGGCAGGCTCTACAAGAACGACTTCTACGGCTGGACCCAGGACCAGGCGGACGCGCTGCGTAGGCGCAGCGTGAACGAGATCGACTGGGACAGCCTGCTGGAGGAGATCGAAGATTTGGGCGCCTCCAAGCGACGGGAGCTGAGAAGTCGCCTGGCTGTCGTCATCGCTCACGTCCTGAAGTGGAAACACCAGCCGCTCAGACGGAGCCGCTCCTGGTCACTCACACTTTCCGAGCAGCGGGCGCAGGTCGACGACATCCTGGATGAAAATCAAAGCCTTAAGGGCGAGATCGACGCCATCATGACGAAGGCGTTTCGCGCGGGCGTAAGTTCTGCTGCAGAGGCCACCGCTCTGTCCAAAAAGGTCCTGGAGGCTGACGGCGTCATGAGTTTCGAGGAGGCGATGACCTTGTCGGCCGACTGGCCCGAGGATGAACAGACTTCGTGAGCGGCAGACTTAGGATCGATCCCGCTCAGCGCTCCAGCACCCGGAAGGCGAAGGCATAGTCGTCACCCTCGGCCGCGGCGTGCTCGTCGCGCTCGACCTCCCGCCAAGCCGCGTCATCGAACTTCGGGAAGACGGCGTCACCTTCCACCTCGGCGTCCACCTCGGTCAGATACAGCCGCTTCGCCTTCGGCATGGCCAACGCAAAGAGCGCCGTCCCACCGATGGCGCAGACTTCCTTGGCGCCGTCCTCCTCCGCCTGTTCCCGCGCCATCGACAGGGCCTCCTGGAAGCGGTCGCACACGACGGCGCCCTCCGGCTCGAACGTCCCGTCGCGGGAGAGCACCAGGTTCGCGCGGCCGGGCAGCGGCTTCTTTGGCAGGCTGTCCCAGGTCTTGCGGCCCATGATCAACGGCTTGCCCAGCGTGATCGCCTTGAACAGCGCCATGTCGCTCTTCAGCCGCCATGGCAGCCTCCCGTCGCGCCCGATCACGCCGTTGCGCGCGCGCGCGGCCACGATGGCGAGGACCGGAGCGCTCAAACGGCGACCTGCGCCTTGATGTGCGGATGGGCCGTGTAGCCCGCTAGCCTGATATCGTCGTAACTGAAGGCGAACAGGTCGTCCTTCGGCGCGAGCTGCAGCCGCGGCGGCGAGAGGGGCTCGCGAGTGAGCTGAAGCTCCGCCTGTTCCAGGTGGTTCAAATACAGGTGCGCGTCACCGAGTGTGTGGACGAAATCACCGACCTGCAGCCCCAAGACCTGCGCCACCATGTGGGTCAGCAGCGCATAGCTCGCGATGTTGAAGGGCACGCCCAGGAACACGTCGGCGGACCGTTGGTACAGCTGGCAGGACAGTTTTTCCTCCGCCACGAAGAACTGGAACAGGCAGTGGCAGGGCGGAAGCGCCATGTCGTCCACGTCCGCCGGATTCCAGGCCGAGACGATGTGGCGACGGCTGTTCGGACTGGTGCGCAGCCCTTCCAGCAGTCGCGCGATCTGGTCGATGGAACGGCCATCCGGGGCGGCCCAGGACCGCCACTGCTTCCCGTAGACGGGGCCGAGTTCGCCCTCCGCATCCGCCCATTCATCCCAGATGCCGACGCCGCGGTCCTGCAGCCAATGCACGTTGGTGTCGCCCCGCAGGAACCACAGTAGTTCTAGCACGACCGACTTGAAGTGCAGCTTCTTGGTGGTCAGCAGCGGAAAGCCGGTGGCGAGGTCGAACCGCATCTGCCGCCCGAACACGCCCCGCGTGCCCACGCCGGTGCGGTCGCCCCGTTCCACGCCGTTGGCGAGGATGTCGGCCAGCAGGTCGAGATAGGGCTGCTCCAGGCTCGGACGAGCGGAGATCGGCAGGGTGGCGAGGCGCACGGGAGCGTTCATGTCGGTCTCCATGGTAGGCGACTCGGAGCGCGGAGGGGAGGGGGTCAGCATGGCGGGCTATGGACAAGCGGGCGCCGCCGCCGCCCGTTTTCCGCCACACAGCTTGCCGCGCGGAAGGGCCGGCTCTAAACCCGCCGTTTCGTGAACGATCGGGACGGTGTTCCAAGTGAGCCTGGCCTTCCAGTTTCCCGGACAGGGTAGTCAGGTCGTGGGCATGGGCTCCAGCCTCGCCGAGACCTTCAGCTGCGCGCGCCAGGTGTTCGAGGCGGTGGACGACGCGCTAGGTCAGCACCTGTCTAGGCTGATGTGGGAAGGGCCGGAGGCCACGCTCACCCTGACCGAGAACGCCCAGCCGGCCCTGATGGCGGTGAGCCTGGCGGTGGCGCGAACCCTTGAGGAGGAGTTCAACATCGGCGTCGACGGCGTGGCCTTCGTCGCCGGCCATTCGCTGGGCGAATACTCCGCCCTCGCCTCCGCGCGGGCCCTGAGCCTGGCGGACGCCGCGCGCCTGCTGAAGCTGCGCGGCCAGGCCATGCAACGGGCGGTGCCGCTGGGCGAGGGCGCCATGGCCTCGCTGATTGGCCCCAAGGTGGACGTGGCCCTGGCCGAACAGGCGGCGGCGGAGGGCGCGCGCGTGGGCGTCTGCGTCGTCGCCAACGACAACAACCAGGGCAATGTGGTCATCTCCGGCGACAAGGCCGGGGTGGACGCCGCAATCGCAGCCGCCAAGGCGCTCGGCGCCCGAGCGATCCCGCTCAACGTCTCCGCCCCCTTCCACTGCCTACTGATGCGTCCGGCCGCCGAGGCCATGGCCGAAGCGCTGGCGGATGCGGAGATATCCGCCCCGAACACGCCTCTGATCGCCAACATCACCGCTAGCCCGGTGAGCGACCCCGACGAGATCCGCCGTCTGCTGGTGGAGCAGGTCACCGGACGGGTGCGCTGGCGCGAGAGCATCACCTGGATGGCTGGAGAGGGCGGCGTGACCCGCTTCGTGGAGCTCGGCGCCGGCAAGGTGCTGACCGGCATGGCCAAGCGGATCACGCCGGAGGTCGAAGCCACGGCGCTGAACACGCCCGTCGATCTGGAAACCTTCGCTCAGAGCCTCTGAGGCCGCCAGCCCAAGGGTGGCGCAAGCGGGCCTGCGGCGCTCGCCAGGGGACTCCTCATAAGGAGACTTCGATGTTTGATCTCAGCGGCAAGACGGCGCTGGTTACCGGCGCGTCTGGGGGCTTGGGAAGCGCCATGGCGCGGGCGCTCCACGCCCAGGGTGCGCAGGTGGTGCTGTCCGGCACGCGTGAAGCCACGCTGCAGACCCTGGCGGAGGAACTCGGCTCGCACGCTTATGCGGTCGCCGCGAGCCTGTCGGATCCCGCCGCGGTGGACGGCCTGGTCGGCGCGGCTGAGGCCGCGGCCGGCTCACCGCTGGACATCCTGGTCTCTAACGCCGGACTAACCCGCGACAACATCCTGGTTCGGATGAAGGACGAGGAGTGGTCCCTTGTGCAGCAGGTGAACCTCGAGGCCTACTTTCGCCTCTGCCGGGCCGCCACCAAGGGCATGATGCGCCGCCGCTCCGGCCGGATCATCGGCATCACCTCGGTGGTGGGGGTCACCGGCAATCCGGGCCAGGCCAACTACGCCGCCTCTAAGGCCGGCATGATCGGCTTCTCCAAGGCCCTGGCCCAGGAGGTCGGCGGGCGGGGAATCACGGTCAACTGCGTCGCCCCTGGTTTCATCGCCAGCCCCATGACCGACGCCCTGAACGAGGCCCAGCGCAGCGCGATCCTGGGCCGCATCCCCGCCGGACGTCTGGGCGAGGGGGCCGAGATCGCAGCGGCTTGCGTCTATCTCGCCAGCGCCGAGGCGGCCTACGTCACCGGCCAGACGCTCCACGTCAATGGCGGAATGGCCATGTTCTGAGCCTGCGGCACACTCTTTTCGAGGCGCTAGTCTCGCAAAAAGGAGTGTGCTACGCCTCCGGCAGATGGCCGGGCTCGGGCTCACCGGGGCGCCGGCTTTCGACATTTGTATCGACGACTCACTTTACACGGCGTCTTATCCGACCCGCCAATCGCCTTCAGAGAGGGGCTCGCCCGTATGTCCACCGACGTCCTCGAACGTGTCCGCAAGATCGTCATCGAGCACCTGGACGCCGATCCCGAGAAGGTGACCGAAAAGGCCAGCTTCATCGACGACCTGGGCGCAGATAGCCTCGACAACGTCGAGCTGGTGATGGCCTTCGAAGAAGAGTTTGACATCGAAATTCCGGACGATGCCGCCGAGCACATCCAAACCGTGGGCGACGCAGTGAAGTTCATCCAGGAGCGGCTGGGACAATAGGCCTGTCGCGCCGCCGCCTGCAGCCTCCCCGCCCTCAGCGCCGTCAGGCGCCGTCGGCGGATGCCGCAGGCGGGCGCCTAGGCTTTCAGCTCAGCGGATCGCATGCGTCGCGTCGTCATCACCGGGATCGGACTGGTCACGCCCTTGGGCTGGGGGACGGAGGTCAGCTGGAAGGCCATCCTGGCCGGGAAGTCCGGCGCGAACCGAATCACCGCCTTCGACCCTGAGGGTTACGCCTGCCAGATCGCCTGCGAGGTCCCTCGCGTCGACGGCCGGGGCGGCGGCGGCCCGGACGTCGAGGGGGCCTTCGATCCCGACAAAGTGCTCGCGCCGAAAGATCAGCGCAAGATCGACGACTTCATCCTCTACGCCATCGCCGCCGCCGATGAGGCGGTGCGTGACGCCGGCTGGATCGAGCCTTCCGACGAGGACAAGCTGCGGACCGGCGTGATCCTCGGCTCTGGCATCGGCGGCCTGAATAAGATCGCCGAGACCACCTTGGAGCTGGAGGCCAAGGGACCCCGCAGGGTGAGCCCCTTCTTCATCCCCTCGGCCCTGATCAACCTGGCCTCGGGCCACGTGTCGATCCGCTACGGCTATCAGGGGCCGAACCACGCAGTGGTCACAGCGTGCGCGACCGGCGCCCATGCGATCGGCGACGCTGCGCGCCTGATCAAGTATGGCGACGCAGACGTGATGGTGGCGGGCGGAGCGGAAGCGGCGGTCTGCAAGCTCGGCATCGCCGGCTTCATCGCCTGCCGCGCCCTGTCCACCAACTTCAACGATGCGCCCGAGAAGGGATCCCGGCCCTACGACAAGGACAGGGACGGTTTCGTCATGGGCGAGGGCGCAGGCGTGCTGGTGCTCGAGGAGTACGAGCATGCTAAGGCGCGCGGCGCCAAGATCTACGCCGAGGTGATCGGCTACGGCCTCTCCGGCGACGCGCACCACATCACAGCGCCGGCCGCGGACGGCAACGGCGGATACCGGGCCATGCAGGCATCTATAAAGGACGCGGGCGTCACGCCCGAACAGATCGACTACATCAACGCCCACGGCACCTCGACGCCGCTGGGCGACGAGATTGAACTCGGGGCCATCGAGCGGTTGCTGGGCGACCATGCCCCGGGCAAGGCGATGTCCTCCACCAAGTCCGCCATCGGCCACCTGCTGGGCGCTGCGGGATCGGTGGAGGCGGCGTTCACCGCCCTGGCCATCCGCGACCAGATCGCACCGCCCACCATCAACCTCGACAACCCTTCGGTGGAGACCAAGCTCGATCTCGTACCGCACGAGGCGAGGCCCATGAAGATCGACGTGGCCCTGTCCAACAGCTTCGGCTTTGGCGGCACCAACGCCTCGCTCGTGCTCGCCAAGGTCCGGTGAGCCGCGGGCCTCGCCGCGCAGGCTCGTCCTTCCCCGTCCGCGGCCGACCTGTCTTCGCCGGCCTCGCCGGCGCCCTGGCCACGCTGGCGCTCGTAGTGCTGGCGCTCGCCGGCCTTAGCCTGTGGACGTATGACGGCGCGGGGCCGAAAGCCCGCAACGACGCCTCCACCACGGTGATCCTCCGCAAGGGGGCGGGCGTGGCGGAGATCGGGTCGAGCCTTCAACAGGCCGGCGTGATCCGCTCGACTCCCCTCTTCCTCGCCGCCGCCCAGGTCACCGGCGCCGCCCGCCACATGCGGGCGGGCGAGTACGCCTTTCCATCCCGCGCCTCCCTGCAAGAGGTGATCGGCCGCCTGCGCCGCGGGCTGGTCGTGCACCATCGCATCACTATCCCTGAGGGTCTCTCGTCGCGCCAGGTCGTCGACGTGCTGAACCGCAGCGACGTGCTGACCGGCCCTGCGCCCCTGCCCATCGAGGGATCGCTGCTGCCGGAGACCTACGAGGTGGTGCGTGGGCAGACCCGCGCCAGCCTGCTGAAGCGGATGACCGACGACCGGGAGCGCCTGTTGGCGACGTTCTGGGCCAGCCGCAAACCAGGCCTGCCCTTCACCGACGCCGACCAAGCCGTGACCCTCGCCTCCATCGTCGAGAAGGAGACCGCGCTGGCGACCGAGCGTCCCCACGTCGCCTCCGTCTATATCAACCGCCTGCGTCAGGGCGTGAAGCTGGAGGCGGACCCCACGGTGATCTACGGGCTGACCGCCGGCGCAGGCCCGCTCGGGCATGGCCTCCGCGCCTCGGAGCTCGCCGCTCCCAGTCCCTACAACAGCTACCTAAACCCGGGCCTGCCGCCGACGCCCATAGACAATCCGGGTCGCGCGTCCCTGGCGGCGGTGCTCGATCCCGCCTCCACGGCGGACCTTTACTTCGTCGCCGACGGCGGCGGAGGGCACGTGTTCGCCAGGACGCTGGCCGAGCACGACAGGAACGTGGCCCGCTGGCGGGCCTTCGAGAGGCGCCAGGCAAAATCCCAGGCGCTGACCGGCGCACCCATTCCGCCCCCCCTGGAGCATCGCTGAGCCATGTCCGCCTCCCATCGCCTGCATGGCGAACCGCGACGGGGCCTGATGCTGGTGATCTCCAGCCCCTCGGGCGCCGGCAAAACTTCGCTGTCGCGGCGGCTGGTCGCCGACCATGCGGACCTGCAGCTGTCTGTTTCCTGCACCACGCGGGACGCCCGGCCGGGAGAACGGGAGGGACGGGAATACTCCTTCGTGGGCCGCTCCGACTTCGACGCCAAGGTGGCCGAAGGCGGCTTCCTGGAGTGGGCGGAGGTGCACGACAATCGCTACGGCACGCCGCGCGCTCCGGTGCTCGCGGCGCTGGAGGCCGGCTGCGACGTGCTGTTCGACATCGACTGGCAGGGCGCCTCCAGCGTGGTCGCCCAGGCGCCGGACGACGTCGTGCGGGTCTTCATCCTGCCGCCCACCATGGCCGATCTCCGCCGCCGCCTAGTGGCCCGAGCCCAGGACGGCGCCGACGTCATCGCTCGGCGGCTTGAGCGCGCGCCCGCAGAGATCGCGCGCTGGGGCGAGTACGATTATGTGCTGGTGAACGACGACTTCGACCAAGCCTACGCCGACCTCGCCCACATCTACCACGCGGAGCGGCTGAAGCGGGCCAGGAACCCCTGGCTCGGCGGCTTCGTAGGTGAGCTGCTGCGCGGATGATGACGGCATGCACGGCGCCGTCGGCCGAGGCCGCCCAGGCCATTCGGCCCGTCACCCTTACCGGCCAGCATGTCCAGCTCACCCCGCTGTCCCACGCCCAGCACGACGAACTGGTCGAAGCGGCCGTGGATGGAGAACTCTGGAAGCTCTGGTACACCGGCGTGCCGACGCCCGAAGGTATGAAGGCTGAGATCTCGCGCCGGCTGGCCCTCCAGGCGGCCGGATCAATGGTCCCATTCAGCGTCGTCGACCTCCGGCTGCGACGGATCGTCGGCATGACCAGCTTCATGAACATCGACGCGATCTCACCACGCGCGGAGATCGGCTCCACCTGGTATGCCCGCGCCGTGCAGCGGACGCCGCTGAACACCGAGGCCAAGCGCCTGCTACTCGCCTACGCCTTCAACCAAGTCGGCTGCATCGCGGTGGAACTGCGCACCCATGTCCTGAACCAGCAGAGCCGGCGGGCGATCGAGCGACTCGGCGCCAAGCTGGACGGCGTCCTGCGCTGTCACCAGCGCGCCAGGGACGGGACGCTGCGCGACACCTGCGTCTACAGCGTCATCGCCTCGGAGTGGCCGGCGGTGAGCTCCCACTTGTCCTGGCAGCTGGAGCGCCCGCGCTAGCAAGTCGCGCCGCCCGGTCAGGCGGGGTCGGTAGCCGCCGTCGGGCGTTCGGCACGCTCGCCAAACCGTTCGGCCAGGACGAGGAACTGCTCCACCGACACCGTCTCGGCCCGTGCGTTCGGCTCCACCCCCGCAGCGACCAGCAGGGCCTCGCCGCCGAGCGGCTTGAGGCTGGAGCGCAGCATCTTGCGGCGCTGGCCGAAGGCATGGCGCGTGACCGCCTCCAGCCGCGCCGTCTGCGCCGCGTCCGGCCCCTCAGGCCGACGGTCCAGGCGCACGACCGCGGAGTTGACCTGGGGCGGCGGGGTGAAAGCCCGGGCCGGCAGGCGCATCACCACCTCCGCCCTCGCCAGCGCCTGGGCCAGCACCGTCAGGCGGCCATAGGCGCCCGTGCCGCAGGCGGCGGCGATCCGCTCGGCGACCTCCTTCTGGAACATCAGCGTCATGGAGGCCGGCCGGAAGCCGCCGGTCAGCCAACCGACCAGCAGGGGCGTCGCGATGTTGTAGGGCAGGTTGGCCACTACCCTGACCGGCAGGCCGGGCGCATGTTCGGCCATCAAAGCGGCCTGATCCGCCGCCAGGGCGTCCGCGCCCACCACGACCAGCCGCCCGTCAGACTCCTCGGCGAGATCCTGCAGCAGGGCGATGAAGCGCGGGTCGCGCTCGATGGCCACCACCTTGGCGGCGCCTTCCTCCAGCAGCGCCCGCGTCAAGCCTCCCGGCCCGGGACCGACCTCCAGCACGGCCGAACCGTCCAAGGGACCTGCAAGACGGGCGATCTTGCGGGTGACGTTCAGGTCGAGCAGGAAATGCTGGCCGAAGCGCTTGTCGGCGTAGAGGCCGCGTGCGGCGAGCGCCTCGCGCAGAGGCGCCAGGCTCGCCAGGGCCACGTCCGCCGGGCCCGGAACTCAGGAGATCGCCGGCGTCGCCCGATCGCGCTGGGCGGCGATGTGGGAGGCGGCGCGCAGGGCGGCGATGAGGCTGTCCGGCCGCGCCAAGCCGCGCCCGGCTATGTCGTAGCCGACCCCGTGGTCCGGTGAGGTCCGCACGATCGGCAGGCCCAGGGTGATGTTGACGCCCCCCCAGAAGTCCAGCGTCTTCACCGGGATCAGCGCCTGATCGTGGTACAGACAGATCACCGCATCGTAGCGGGCCCGGGCGTCGGTGTGGAACAGGGTGTCCGCCGGGGCGGCGTCGTTGCAGGCGATCCCCAGCGCGCGCAGGCGCGCTGCGGCCGGGTTGACGATCTCCGCCTCTTCGCGCCCCAGCGACCCGCCTTCGCCGGCGTGCGGGTTGAGGGCGGCGAGCGCCAGGCGCGGGTAGGGGATGCCGAAGTCGTTCACCAGGGCGGAGGCGGCGACGCGCCCCGTCTCCACGATCTTGTCGACGGTGAGCGCACGGATGGAGTCCGCCAGCGACAGGTGGATCGTCACCAATACCGTGCGCAAGCCCGGCGTCGCCAGCATCATCACGGGTCCGCGCACGCCGACGAAGCTGGCGCCCGAGGTCAGCTCCGCCAGGAACTCGGTATGGCCTGGGAACTTGAAGCCCGCCTCGTACAGCGGCCTCTTGGCGATGGGCGCGGTGACCAAGCCGCAGACCGCGCCCGACAGGCTGAGCCCGGCCCCGGTCTCAATCCAGCGGATGATGCCGGCCGCATAGCGGGGGGAGGGTTTGCCGGCCACAACGGGATTGAGCAGCGGCAGGTCGAGCACCGGCAAGGCCTCGGAAAAGACCTCCGGCGCCTCGTCGGGCGCGCCCACCCGCCGGACGCCCGTGGCCCCCGCGCCGGGCGACGCCGCCACCAAGGCGTCGTAGTCGCCCACCACCACGAAGCTCGGCCCAGTGCGCCTGAGCGCCGTCCAGGCCTTGACGATGATCTCCGGCCCGATACCCGCCGGGTCGCCGAGGCTGAGCGCCAGGGGCCGCGGCTTGGCGGAGGACAGCTTCACCGGGTCTCAATTTCGGCGGAATTCCTCAAATCGCGCAGGTAGCGGCGCGCGAACATGGACAGCTGCTCGCCGCGGATTTTGTCAGTGATGTCGGTGCGGGTCACGCCCGAAACGCCGCTGGCGTGGCGGGCGCACACCGCGATCAGGTGCAGACCCACATCGGTGCGGATGGGCTGGCTGACCTCGTTCACCTTCAGCCGCTCCACCGTATCGCGGAAGGCGGGACGCAGGTCCTTCAGCTCGGTCTCGCCGAGGTCGGCCACCAGAATCCCTGAGGTCTTGGCGGTCTGCTCCTCCAGCGTATCGCAGCCCGATATGCGGCGGCGCAGCCGCGTGAGCTTGGTCTGGGCCGCGGCGACGTCGGTCGCCGACGCGTCGGGCTGCAGGCTGACCGCCACCTGCTTCAGCGCCACCACGGCGTCCCCCGCTCCGGCCTTCTTCTGACGCAGCAGCACGATGAAGACGCCGTTGGAGGTGACGATGGGCTGGGACAGGTCGCCCGGCCGCATCTGCTCCACCGCGGCGCGGATCTCGGGTTTCAGGTCGGTATCCACCACCCAGCCGGCTTCACCGCCGTTGGCGGCGGTGGGCAGAGCGGAGAACTGGCGCGCCACCGAGCCGAAGGGCGCGCCGGCCTGCATCTGCAGCACGAGCTGGTGAGCCCCGTCTTCGGCCGCCTGCTGGCCGCCGACGTGGGAGGCGTCGAGGAAAATCTCGCTCAGCTCGTACTGAGGTTTGAGCGACGCCGCATTGGCCTGGTCCATGGCGCTGCGAACCTGGGTGTCGGCGATCACCACCGCATCGCGGAAGCGGGCGCCGATATAGTGGTTCCAGCTCATCTGGGCGGCGATCTGCTGGCGCAGGGTCCGGGCGTCCACGCCGTCGTTCTTCAACGTCTTCAGTAACTGGTCGCGTGAAATGCCTGATTGTTTGGCCATATCCGCGATGGTCGCATCCACTTCGTTATCGGCTGGCTCGAGCTTCAGGTCCTTCTGCTTCTGCTCGATCTCCTTCACCTCCTGCATCTCCAGGCGCTCGTCCACGAGGCCGCGCAGGGCCTCGCGCTCGATCTGGGGCAGGTTGTCCTCGGAGGGCTGCACGCCGCTGGTGGCCACCAGCAACCGCATGCGCTGGCGCAGGTCGTAGGAGGAGATCGGGTCGTCGTTGACGAGCGCCGCCACGCTCTCGCTCAGGTGCGGCTTTTCCGCGGGCTTGGGCGCGGCTGCGTCGACCGGCAAGGGCGACATCCCGAGGTCGATGCCTTGGGCGAGAACGGGCCCGAAGGCGCAGAGTGCGACGGACATGCTCAGGACGCCGAGGACGGGGAGACTACGCGCGACACTCATCAGGCCATTCCCTCAGAATTTGCTCTTATCACCTCGATCCGCGGCTGTTTGTGGGCGCCAGTGCGGACGTGCCCCCAAGGGTCGAGAGGCTGATCCGGAAGGTGATGCTGTTGGAATTGCCGATCACGTTCCCGAACGTTTCGTCGCGGGTGTAGAGCACATCGACGCGGACGCACTCGTTATCGTATATCAAACCCACCTGGGCGATGGGGAACACGTTCTCCTGCATGTCCCGTGACACATTGGCGCTCACGCCCCAGTGGCGGGTAAAGAAGAACGAGCCGCTGACCTGGATGTCTTCCGTCTTGGTGATTATGGTGTCGCCGATGGTCTGGCCCGAAGGCACCATGTCACCGGGCGCCAGTTGCTGAAGCCCGTTCTCGTTTAGGTCATAGCGGACGGAGGCGGAGAAGGTGGGGCCGCCGTAGCCGAAACCCGCTTCCTCGCGCCGCAGTGCGAAGCTGTCCTTGTCGAGGCGCGAACGCGTAAACAGCGAAAAACCACTGAACGGCTGGGCTGTCGCCGCCACCACCCAGTCGGAGTCCGTGCCCTGCAGGCCGGACAGGGTGGTGAATTGGGGATCATCCTGGGCGCGGAAGGTGCGGCCGACTAGGACGCTGGCGTTTCGTCCGTCGGCCCAATTCGCCGTGGCCCGTCCTCCGACGTTCAGCCTCTGACCGCCTTCCAGCAGGTCGAAGCCCGAGAAGCGGTCGATGGAAAAGAGGTTGGTCTCGTCGTATTCGAAGGAAGCGCTGTCCTCGTTGGGGATGTTGGGGTTGACTTTGTAGACCGGCGACAAGGCGAGCTGGGCCAGTGGCTCAAGCACGAGGCTGGCCGAACCGATCGGCTTGATGAACGGCCAGCTGACATTGGCGCCGGCCGTACCAGAGATGCGGCCGACCGTGCTCTTGCCCGGATCGAAGACACCAGCGGTGGGGTTGTAGACCTCCGGATCACCGATGGAATAGACGTCGCCGCGCCCAAACAGGAAGGGTTCGACGCGGATGCCGTCGTCCAGGGTGAAGCTGCTGCGCCAGTCGCCACCCAGGCTCGCCCGCCGGCTGTCTGTGTAGGATAGCGCCGACACCTGGGCGCGGTCCCTCTGGTTGTTGAGATAATTCAGGCTGGCCACGCTGTCGAACAGCTGCGGCCCCTGGACGATGACGCCATTCGGGTCGAAAACTGAAAAGACGTGGTTGTTGCGGGTAAGGGCCACGGCGCTGGCCTGCAGCCTCAGCTGGCCGCCCAGAAGCTCGTCCGGCGGGTTGAAGCGGGCCTCTACGAGTGGGCCGACGATCGGGAAGGCCCGGCTGCTCTCGAAGATGCCTTCGGGAAGGGTGATCGTGGTGTTGTTCGGTCCGGGCTCGGTCTGGTTGCCGTAGGCGCGAAGGCTCTGGAAGTCCAAGGCGGCCAGCGACAGGTACGAGGTGTCGTCCGCCCTCACCGTATAGAGCTGGCTGATCAGGCGGTCGGTGTCGGCGGGGAAGGGGCCCCGGTCGGTGTAGACGTTGGTGATCGCATAGCGCTGGAACAAGGTCGGATCGGTGGTGCGCTCCGCGCCGAAACCCCAGACCCAGTTCTTGTCGGGCGTGACGTCGAACAGTCCGCGCGCCAGGATATAGCTGCGCGACGTGTCATTTTCGAAGAACTGATGGTTGTTGAACTCCTTGGAATAGGTGTAGCCGCCGCGGATGTCGATCATGCCCGAGTAGAAGCGCTCGGTATAGCGGACGTTCAGGAACGGATTGACCCGGGTGTTGATCTGCGGCGAGACGATCAGGTCCGTGGAGGGATTGACAGCGAACAGATAGGGCTGCTGGTAGGAGAAGCCGCGCCGGCGGGAGTATTCGATCTTGGGCGCCAGCAGGCCGGAGCGCCGCGGGGTGGTCGGATCGGGGTGCCAGAACACCGGCGCATAGAAGATCGGCACGCCCAGCACGCGGATCACCGCGTTGCGATAGTAGATCATGCCATGCTGGCGGTCTTCGATAATGCGCGTGGCGCTGATCGACCAGGTCGGCGCGGTGGGGCGCCCGTCCAGGGCGCAGATGTTGCAGGCGGTGTAGACCGCGTTGTTGAGCTGGTTGACCGTCTCATTCCGCCGCACGGCCGCGCCCGCGGTCAGGGTGGTGTTGCCCACCTGGCGGGTGGCGAAGCCGAGGGCCACGGCGGCGCGGAACTGGTCGTCGAGGGTGACGTCGTCGCCGTACACGGTCGAGCCGTCCGGGTTGACCAGCACTGCGTGGCCCACCGCATGGGTGGCGCCGGTGACCGTGTTGTAGGTCAGGCTGTCGGCCCGCAGCGTCTTGCCCTGATAACGCGCCTGGACGTGGCCGGTGGCCGTCACCAGGTTCTTCGGCTGGTCCTGGGCCACGTTGTCGGCTTCCAGCAGCAGGTCGCGCGGGCCCAGGCCGTCGTCGGCCAGCGGCGGCGGGGCGGCGCGGCTGCGAACATTGCCCTGGAGCTGGGCGTGCGCCCCGCCGTGACAGGCGAAGGCGGCGATGCCCGCCAGCAGCAGGGCCTTGCGAGGGGTCTGCGCCCACCCTCCGACGGGCGCAGCCCCCCCGAATGCCGGGCCGCGCAGGGCGCCTTGGCGCATGACGTGTAACACCCCCAGCGGCTGGACCTCAGACCGACGATCCTCGAGCCGACGGCGAAGCTTCCTCCGATGGGCCGCCGCCTGCGTCAACCGTCTTCAGTGTAACAAAGCAGGGTGAAGCCTCCGAGCAACGCTATGAGCGGCGGCGCCCAGGCCGCAAGCGCCGGCGGGATCACCTCCGCCTTGCCAAGAGCGCCGCAGAACTGATTGAAAAAGAACAGGATAAAGCCGAGCGCGACGCCCGAACCGGCGAACCCCGCCAGCCCCCCCAGCCTCAGCAGGCGCAGTGAAAAGGCCGCGGCCAGCACCGACATGCCCGCGAACATGATGGGCGTGGCCAGCAGGGTGTCGAACTGCATGCGGTAGAGGGTGGCCGAGAACCCCTCCCGCTCGGTCCGCCCGATGATGAAGGGCAGGCTCCAGAACGGCGCATCCTGGGCCGAGGCGAAGTGCTGCAAGGCGGTGCGCTCGTCCAGCGTGGAGGCGATGGTGACGGCGGGGATGTTGAGGGCCTGACCGCCCGGTCCAGCTTCCTTCACGCCGGTGAGCAGCCACTGCCGGCGCCGCAGCTCCGCCGTCGCAGCCTCGATGCGGCGGGAGAAATGCGAAGCGCCACCGGGGTCCAGACGATAGACGAACAGGGTGACGTCCCGCAGGTTGACGCCTTCGCCCGTTCGGGAGTCGGCCCGGATGATGATCTGGGTGCGCCGGTCGCCCTGACGCAGCCACAGCGCCTTGTCGGTCACTTGGCCGGGGACGCTGGTGAGCGCGAGGTCGAGCCGGGTGAAGGCGGCGTCGGTGAGCGAGGCGATGGGATTGAGCACCAGGATGGTGAAGACGCCCACCACCACCGCCGCGCCCGCCGCCGGGAAGATGAAGCGCCAGGCCGAAACGCCCGCCGCCCGCAGCGCCACCAGCTCGCTGCGCCGGTTCAGGTTCACATAGGCGGCCAGCACGCCGAACAGGAAGGCGAAGGGCAGCAGCTGGATCAGCTTGGACGGCGCGCCGAGCAGGGTGAGGTTAAAGATGTCGGCGAGTGAGACCTCGTGGAAGCGGTTGGTGCCAACCGTTCGTGAAAGCTCGACAAAGTCGATCAGGGTGACGATCGACGCGAGGACGCCGAGGGCGCCGAACACCCCGATCAAGGTGCGCGTGAGCACGTAGATCTCGATACGGGTCAGCCGCAGGCCGCGCCGCTTCATGCCCGGTCCACGGTCATGGGCGCGGTCCGGTCGCAGGAAGCCGGGGAAGCGGGCGCGGACGCGCGGGAGAAGCGCGTCGAGCGAAAGGAGGAGGTCAGCGACATAGGGGGTGGAACGCACGAGGGTCTAAACGCATCAGCGTCTACACGCCCCGCCGTCTTCCGCCAAATCCCGCCGCCGGGCTCGCGGGGTCCTGGGTTTTGTCCTAAGCGAGCGGCTGAGCGTACGCGCGCGAGGGATGAAGCCATGGACATC
>CAXUEN010000007.1:16890-23141 GCA_964249945.1 uncultured Caulobacteraceae bacterium
TCGAATTCACCACCGGACCCGGAGGCCTCGACGCCCTCACCGCGATCGCCTTCATCGTGTTCGAGGACGAGTTGCAGGCGGGCGTGACCGCCGCCGACGCGGTGAGCGACGGCGCGGCCGGCCGCGCCCTGGCGATGGGGCGGTTCAAGGGGGCGAAGAAGCAGACCCTTGATCTGCAGGGCGCCCGCCAGGCCGGCCGCGTGCTGCTCGTGGGCGCCGGACCCCGGGACGGCGCGACGCCTGCCGACATCGAGCAGGCCGCTGCGGCGGCCTACGGTGCGGTCAAGGCCAGCGGCGCCGCCACCTTGGTGTTCGACCTCTCCCGGCTCGGCGCCGATCAGGCGGCGGCGGCGGCGCTCGGCGTACGGCTGGCGTCGTATCGGTTCGACCGCTACCGGACGACGGAGACGCCTGACCAGAAGCCCTCGGTCACGTCGATCCGCATCGCCCATCCGCAGGCGGATCAGGCGCGCGCCGCCTTCGCGCCGCTGGCGGCCCTGGCCGACGGCGTCGGGTTCGCCCGGGACCTGGTTTCCGAACCGGCGAACGTGCTCTACCCGCAAGAGTTCGCACGCCGCGTGAAGGCCCTGGAGTCCATGGGCCTGCAGGTGGAGGTGCTGGGCGAGGCTGAGATGGCCGAGCTGGGTATGGGCAGCCTGCTGTGCGTGGGCCTGGGCAGCCGGCGCGAAAGCCAGCTGGCGGTGATCCAGTGGAAGGGCGACGCCGACCCGGCCGCCCAGCCGATCGCCTTCGTCGGAAAGGGCGTGTGCTTCGACACCGGCGGCATCTCCATCAAGCCGGCCGACGGCATGGAGGACATGAAGTGGGACATGGGCGGGGCGGGGGCCGTCGCCGGCCTTATGCACGCCCTGGCCGGGCGCAAGGCCAGGGTCAACGTCGTGGGAATCCTTGGCTTGGTCGAGAACATGCCCGACGGGAACGCTACGCGCCCGGGCGACGTGGTCACCGCCATGTCGGGCCGGACTATCGAGGTGATCAACACTGACGCGGAAGGCCGGCTCGTGCTGGCGGACGCGCTCTGGTACTGCCAGGACCGCTTCAAGCCAAAGTTCATGATCGACTTGGCCACCCTGACCGGCGCCATTATCATTTCCCTCGGCCACGACTTCGCCGGCCTGTTCTCCAACGACGACGCCCTGTCCGAGAGCCTGCTGGCCGCCTCCAAGGCGAGCGGGGAGTCGCTGTGGCGCATGCCGCTGCACAGCGGCTACGAAAAGCAGATCGAGAGCATGATCGCCGACGTGAAGAACATCGGCGGCCGTCCGGCCGGCTCCATCACCGCGGCGCTGTTCCTGCAGAAGTTCGTCAACGAGCTTCCCTGGGCGCACCTCGACATCGCCTCGGTCGCTTGGAAGAAGCCCTCCTCCAACCCCACCATCCCCGATGGGGCGAGCGGGTTCGGCGTGCGGCTCCTGAACCAGCTGGTGGCCGATCGGTACGAGGGCTGAGGGGCAACCGCCTGTGCCCTGCGAGGTCTGGTTCTACCACTTGGAGCGCACCGGCCTCGACCAAGCGCTGCCGGAGCTGCTGGAGAAGACGCTTGCCAGGGGCTGGCGTGCCCTGGTGCGCTGCGCCGGCCGCGACCGGCTGGAGCATCTGGAAGGTTGGCTGTGGAGCTATCGCGACGACAGCTTCCTGCCCCACGGAACCGTAGAGGCGCCGGAGGCCGCGCGTCAGCCCGTGCTGCTCACCACCACAGGCGACAACGCCAACGCCGCTCAGGCGGTGTTCCTGATCGATGGGGCGGACGCGCCCGACCTGGACGGCTACGAGCGATGCGTGGTGGTGTTCGACGGGCGCGACGCCGCGGCGCTCGCCGGCGCGCGGGACTGCTGGCGCGAGGTGAAGGCTCAGGGGCGCCCAGCCTCGTACTGGCGGCAGTCAGAGGAGGGGGCATGGCGCAAGCAGGCTTGAGGATGCGTGCGGCAGCGCTGACGGGCTTGGCGGTCCTGGCGCTCTGCGGCTGTACGAGCGCCGCCGACGGCCCGTCGGCCGACGCTGGGCGCCTGCCCCGCATGCGGGTATTCCCAGGCTCGCTGCTGCTGCCTGCGTCCGGTGCGGCTCGGCCGCAGCTGCCGGATACCTGCGGAGCGACGGCGCTTGCGGGCCTGGTGGGGCGGCCGCGCACGCAGATCCCTGTCCCTGTGGACCTCAGCCGCCGCCGGGTGGCCTGCACGGCCTGCCCCGTGGCGCCCGACGTCAAGCTGGACCGGGTGAACATCCTGTTCGACGCCCAGACCGGCATCGTGACCAGGATTACCTGCGGCTGAGGGCAAGGCCGGATGTCGAGGCGTGGCGGCTCATGGCACGCCGACGACGGTGGTTGAAGGCGGCACGGCGCCTGCGGCCTCTTCGTCGGGCGGACTGTCCTCCTCCTGCGGCTCCAGCTCCTGCCGAGTGGCGATCCAGGCCCAAACCGCGCCGAAGACGAGGATCAGGCTGGAGAGGAGGAACGGCGCTCCCACCTCGTCGATCGGGTGGGGCGGGGTGACGAAATAGGCGAAGACGAGGGTGAAGATCGACGGGCCGATCAGTTCGGAGATGCCCGTCAGGCTGGCGTTGGCGCCCTGGAGCTGTCCCTGTTCGGCGGCCGCCACATGGCGGGTCATCAGGGTCTGGGTCGCCGCGCCCGACATGCCCCAGAGCGCGATCACCGGGATGCCGGCCCAGAACACGATCTCGTTGGGGGCCAGACCCGCGACGGCCATGCCGCAGGCGCCGAACACCAGGCCGATCACCAGGGTCCAGCGATTGCCGAGGAAGGCCACGGCCCGGCCCACCAGCAGCACCTGCACCAGGATCAGAGCCACGCCGGCCGCCGCCAGCGTCAATCCTACCCGGCCCGTGGTCCAGCCGTAGCGGTGCATGGCGTAGAGCACGACCACCGAGGGGATGACCACCTGGGCCAGGTTGGACAGGAAGGCCACGCCCGCCAGCCCGGTGAGTTCGGGGTGGCGGCGGAGCAGCATCAGGGCGCCGACCGGGTTGGCGCGCTTCCAGCTGAAATTGCTCCGCAGCGACTTCGGCAGCGATTCAGGCAGCACCAGGAAGCCGTAGGCGGCGTTGGTCAGGCTCAGCGCCGCCGCCACGATGAACGGGAGCCGCGCACCGTACTCGCCGAGCACCCCGCCCAGGGCGGGCCCCAGCACTAGGCCGGCCCCGAAGGCCGCCGCCAGGATGCCGAACGCCTGGGGGCGCTTCTCGGGGACGGTGGTGTCGGCGATGTAGGCGCTGGCGGTCCCGAAGCTGGCGCCCGTGATGCCGGAGATCAGCCGCCCGATAAACAGCCACTGCAGCGTCGGCGCCCAAGCCATCAGCGCATAGTTCAGCCCCAGTCCGATGTTGGAAGCCAGGATCAGCGGCCGTCGTCCGAAGCGGTCCGAGAGCGATCCGATCACCGGCGAGAAGAAGAACTGCATCAGGGCGAATACGGTGTTGAACAGGCCGTAGATCACCGCCGCCATGGACACTGTGCGCCCCGACAGCCGGTGGGCGGCGTGCTCCAGCAGGTGCGAATGGGCGTGCGAGCGGGCCAGCAGCTCAGTCACCAAGTGCGGCAGCACCGGCGACACCATGCCGAGCGCCATGATGTCGAGCAGCACGGTGATGAAGATGAAGGTAAGCGCCGCGCGGCCCGACGGCGGCGTCCTGACCTCGCTCATCACAGGCGCCCGGCCTTGCGCCGGAATGGGCTTTGCGCGGGTGCGCGCGGTTCGGGTGCGGGTGGCATCGGCGGCAGGTTACGCCTGCGGGTTTCCATTTCCCTAAGCGTCATCTCGGCCCAGGCTGTCGCGCGCGGCGGCGAACACGTCCTGGAACATCTGCGGCGTCAGCCGGCCGGTGTTGGTGTTCAACCGTGAGCAGTGATAGCTCGAAAGCAGGACATAGGGGCCCAGCTCATAGCGCGCGCCGTGGCCGGCGGCCCCGGCCGGCGGCTTCGCGCCCAGGGCGCGAAAGACGTTGCGGCGGGAGACGTCGCCCAGCGCCACGATGGTGCGCAGGCGAGGGAGGGCCGCGATGCGCGCGGTGAGGAAGCTGCGGCAGGTCGCTTCCTCCACCGGCAGGGGCTTGTTGAGCGGTGGGGCGCAGCGGACGGCGTTGGTGACCATGGCGTCCACCAGCTCGAAGCCGTCGTCCGGCCGCGCCTGATAGCCCCCGCGGGTGAAGCCGAACAGGGCCAGCGTGTCGTAGAGCAGCACGCCCGCGTAGTCGCCCGTAAAGGGCCGCCCCGTCCGGTTGGCGCCCTGCCGCCCGGGCGCCAGGCCCACGACGAGCAGGCGCGCCTGCGGGTCTCCGAACGAGGGCGCGGGACCGTTGAACCACTCCGGATGCGCCGCCCGGTTCTCCAGGCGGTAGTCCACCAAGCGGGGGCAAAGGGGGCAATCGCGGGAGGGCTCCGCGCGTTCGGGTGCGATCACGTCAGGGATGGAGGAAGAGGTCACGGGGCGGCTCAGCCGTCCCGCCCTTCGGGCTCGTTCCGGCGCTCGCCGGGCTCCTGCAGGAAGCGTGGCGTGGCCTGCAGCCGCGGGCGGCCGACGATCGAGATCAGGTCGGCCAAGTCCACGAAGGCGTCGGCTTGGCGACGCAGGTCGTCGGCGGCCATGGGCGGCTGCGACCTGACCGTGGAGACCACCGTCACCCGCACGCCCTTGCGCTGGACCGCCTCTACCAAGCGGCGGAAGTCGCCGTCCCCGGAGAACAGCACCGCATGGTCGAGGTGGGCGGCCATCTCCAGCATGTCCACGGCGATCTCCATGTCCATATTGCCCTTGGTGCGCGACTGCCCCGTCGCGGAATCCACGTAGCGGCGGGCGGGCTTGGTCACCATCGTGAACCCGTTGTAGTCAAGCCAGTCGATCAGCGGACGGATCGGTGAATACTCCTGCTCCTCGACGATGGCGGTGTAGTAGTAGGCCCGCACCAGCAGTCCGCGCTTGCGGAACTCGTCCAGCAGCTTCTTATAGTCGATGTCGATGTTGAGCGAACGCGCAGCGGAATAGAGGTTGGCCCCATCTATGAACAAGGCGATACGGTCGGCGGGATAGAAGGTCATCGAGGGCTTATGGCTTCCGAAGGACAGGCGGCGCGACGCCGGACGGCGAACGAGTCTATCATCGTGGCGCTGGGCGGCAATCTCGCAGCCGGCGGCGGCGACCTGCGCGAGGGCCTCGTGGCGGCGCTCGACCTCCTGCCGGACTACGGCGTCCAGGTGGTGCGCCGGTCGCGGTTCTGGCGCTCAGCCGCGTGGCCCAACCCTACCGAACCCGACTTCCTCAACGCGGTGGCCCTGGTGCGTACGGCGCTTGACTCGGGGCAGACGATGTCGGCCCTGCATCGGGTCGAGACGCGGTCTGGACGGGAAAGGGGGCGTCCCAATGCGCCCCGAACCCTGGACCTCGACCTGATCGCCTATGGACGCCAGGTCTGCACCGGCCCGCTGATACTCCCGCATCCGCGTGCGGCGGACCGCCTGTTCGTCATGGGGCCTCTGGCGGAGCTGCTGCCCGACTGGACGCATCCGCTGAACGGCTGGCGCGCCACCGACCTGGCCGGCCGCGCCAGCATCGGGCTCGATGCGGAGCCGATGTGAGAACCGCGGTGATGTTTGCAAAGGAACGGCGATTCGCCTATCTGACCTTTCCGCCGCCTTGCTCCAGGATTCCAAATGGCTCGCGTCACGGTCGAAGATTGCGTCGACAAGGTCCCCAACCGGTTCAGCCTGGTGTTGCTGGCGGCTCACCGCGCGCGCGCCATCTCCACAGGGTCTGAACTGACGGTGGACCGCGACAACGACAAGAACCCCGTGGTGGCCCTTCGTGAGATCGCCGACGACGGCGTGGAGCCTAACGGCCTCCGCGAAGCCCTGATCACCACCCTTCAGCGCGTGGACGAGCGCACCGAGGCCGAAGAGGAGGCCGAGACCCTGGCGCTCCTGGCCGACCCGCAGCACATGCACATGAGCGAGCAGGAACTGGTCCGCGCCCTGCAGAGCGACCGCGAGGGCGCGCAGGAGGACAGGTACTGACGCCGGAGGGCGTCAGCACCCTAGACCCCCCGGCGCCCGCGCGCGCCGGGTCAGCCCGCCGATAGCCTGAACACCAAGGAGTTCCCGGTCGAGCGCCACATGCGCGAGGCGAAGGTGATGCAGATCTTCGAGGGCACCAACCAGATCCAGCGCTTGGTGATCGCCAGGCACCTCGCCCGCCAGGGCGGTTAGGAAGAGGGGGAAG
>CAXUEN010000008.1:0-5240 GCA_964249945.1 uncultured Caulobacteraceae bacterium
GCCCAGTAACTCCCCGCCAGCCCGAAGGCGGCGGCGTAATCGTTCATGCCGTGAAGGCCGACGATCGTCGCCCAGGGCTCCACCGGGGCGCCCTCGCCGTCCCGGGCCTCCCACCGCATCAGCGGCAGACGGGTCCCGTCGGAGGCCACCAGGCTGTCAGCGTCCAGGCGCGGCCCGGCGAACCCGGCGGGAGCGAAAGCTGGCCCCTGCACCATAGGCTGGCAGGCCGCGAGCCCCATCGCGCCCACGCCGCCCAACAAGGCCCGCCGGTGCGGTTCAGGCCTGCGCATCAGGCAGCCCCAACCGGTACACGCCTTTGAAGCCGTCGGGATCGACCGGCCTGCCGTGCCGAAGGATCGCCACACGCCCCTGCCGCGCCAAGCCGACCGCCTCCGCGCGCACCTGGGGCAGCACCCGCCGCCAGTCCTCCCCGCCCACCGCCCTGGCTACGGCCTCCGGAGAGACGCTCTTGCCGGGACCCGCCGCGGCCAAGGCCTCGAACAGGGCCGTCTCGACGGGCGAACTCACGCCGCGCCCTGATCGCCCCGAACCCTGCGAGCCCCGCCGTAGAGCGCTTGCCGCCAAGCGTGCGAAACTGTAACAGGATTGGTTTCATTAACGGCGCACATTCGTCGCGTCGAACAGCGGAAGACATCTGCGATGACCAAGATACTGGTTCTCTACCACTCCGCCTATGGCCACGTGGAAATCATGGCCGAGGCGATCGCCGCCGGCGCCCGCGAGGTCGCGGGCGTGGAGGTCGATATCCGCCGCGCGCCGGAACTCGTGTCCGACGAGGTGGCCCGCGCCGCTCACTACAAGCTCGACCAGCCCGCGCCCCTGGCCAAGGTGGATGAGCTGGGGGACTACGACGCCATCATCCTGGGCTGCGGCACCCGCTACGGCCGCATCAACGCCCAGCTCGCCAACGTGCTGGACCAGACCGGCGGGCTGTGGGCCCGGGGCGCGCTGAACGGCAAGGTTGGCTCGGCCTTCGCCTGCACCGCCAGCCAGCACGGCGGCCAGGAGACCACCCTGATCAGCCTGATCACCAACATGATGCACCTGGGCATGGTGATCGTGGGCCTGCCCTACAGCTACCAGGGCCTGCTGGACGTGGAGACGGTGAGCGGCGGGACACCCTACGGCGCCACCACGATCGCCGCGGGCGACGGCTCGCGCCAGCCCAGCGCCAACGAACTCGGCGCCGCCCGCTTCCAGGGCCGCCACGTGGCCGAGATCACCGCCAAACTCCACGGCTAGACGGGCGCCCACCTTCAGCCGACGGCCGCCCACCCCTCGTTGGCGGCCGTTGTGCCGCCCTGGGCCAGCCTGAGTTCGTCGGCTAGCATGTAGTCGCGGGTCAGAGGCAGGGCGTCCACCCGCTTGGTGAGCTGGATCTGGAAGTTCATCATCCCAAACCAGCGGAAGCCCGCCTCGCTGGCGATCAGGTAGAACTCCCACATTCGGCAGAACCGCTCGTCGTAGAGTTCGGCGATCTCGGCGCGCTGCGCCTGGAACCGGCGGCGCCACTCCCGCAGGGTCTCGGCGTAGTGCAGTCGCAGGATCTCTACATCGGTGACCCACAGGCCGGCCGCCTCGATCATCGGCAGCACCTCGGACAGGGAGGGGATGTAGCCGCCGGGAAAGATGTACTTGGCGATGAAGGGCTGCGTGCGGCCTGGGGGCGTGTGTCGGCCGATGGCGTGCAGCAGCATGACCCCGTTGTCGGCGAGCAGCCGCGCCGAGGTGTCGAAGAATTCCTGGAACTGCGGCTGGCCGACGTGCTCGAACATGCCTACCGACACGATACGGTCGAAGGGGCCGCGCACGTCGCGATAGTCGCGCAGCTGGAAGTCCACCCGCCCGGACACCCCCTGCGCCTGGGCCCGCCGCTCCGCCACCGCGTGCTGCTCGCGGCTGAGGGTGACGCCGGTGACCTCCAGCCCCGGCGCCATGTGGGCCAGGCTCAAGCCCAGGCCGCCCCAGCCGCAGCCGATGTCGAGCAGCCGCCCGGCCTGGGGCAGGTTCAGCTTGGCGGCGACGTGCGCCTTCTTCGCCGCCTGCGCCTCCTCCAGCGTCGCCTGCGGCGAGGTGAAGTAGGCGCAGGAATACTGCATGTCCGCATCCAGGAAGCGGGCGTAGAGGTCGTGGGACAGGTCGTAGTGGTGGGCCACGTTGCGCCGGGCGGCAGGCCGGGTGTTCATCTGCTGCAGGCGTCGCAGCGCCGCCTCGCGCAGGCGCAGGGCCACGGTCCGCGGCTTCCGCCAGAAGCGCGGGTTGCGCGCGACTAGTTCCAGCAGGTCGAACATGTCGCCCTGCTCGAACATCAGTTCGCCATCCATGAAGCATTCACCGAGCTTCAGCTCGGGGTTCATGGCCAGCTTCATGGCCGACCCGGGCTTCATCCTGATGGCGATCGGACGGCCCGAGCCGTCCCCGTACGTCCGTGCACGCCCTTCGCCCACGGCCACCCTCAGGTCGCCGAGGTCGACAGTCCGCTGCAGATAGGCCTCAAGCACCCCGACGCTCCGCCACCCCCCACGCCGGCCTTGATAATGGGCCAGCCGGCGGGAGGGCGCCAGAGCTTAGCTGGCCTGCGGCGCGTCAGGCCTCCGCGGCCACGCCGATGGGGCAGGTAACGCCTGTGCCGCCGATGCCGCAGTAGCCGCCGGGGTTCTTGGCCAGGTACTGCTGGTGGTAATCCTCAGCGAAGTAGAACTCGTCGGCGGCCTTGATCTCGGTGGTGACCGGACCGAACCCCCTGCCTTTCAGCGCCGCCGCGTAGGCCGACTTCGACGCCTCGGCCGCCTTCGCCTGGGCCTCGCCGTAAGTGTAGATCGCCGAGCGGTACTGGGTGCCGGTGTCGTTGCCCTGGCGCATGCCCTGGGTGGGGTTGTGGCCCTCCCAGAATACCTTCAGGAGCGCCTCGTAGCTGACCAGCTTGGGATCGAACACCACCAGCACCGCCTCGGTGTGGCCGGTGCGCCCGCTGCAAGCCTCCTCGTAGGTGGGATTGGGGGTGACGCCGCCAGCATAGCCTGCGGCCGTGACCCACACGCCCGGCAGTTTCGAGAAGATGCGCTCCACGCCCCAGAAGCAGCCCATGCCGAACTGCGCCAGCTCCAGGCCGGCCGGATAGGGACCCTTCAGCGGTCGCTGGCTGACGAAGTGGGTGGAGGCGGTGGGGATGGGCTCCGATCGCCCCTTGAGCGCCTCCTGCCGGGACGGCAGGTCGGCGGGCTTACGGCTGAACAGCATGGGTCGGCTCTCGAGGTGACGGGACGGCTTCTTAGATAGGAGCCGGCGCCGGCCTCCGCAGCCCGGACCGCGCCTGCGCACGAACCCTTGCAGCCAAACCGCAGGCCAGTATATGTCGCGCCCCGGCCCCGCGGCCGCGGACGGCGCCTGAGGGCGCGACCCTGTGGTGGGGTGGCCGAGTGGTTGAAGGCGCACGCCTGGAAAGTGTGTATACGGGAAACCGTATCGAGGGTTCGAATCCCTCTCCCACCGCCACCTAGTCAGGCCCCCAACTTACTCCGAGGCCTACCTTAGCTGCGCTTTCTGAGCGCCTGTAAGCCGTTAACCGCATTCGAAGCGGTGCTCTGAACCCTGAAATCCGATCCAAAAAGGTCGCCTTGGCGAGCCCGTTTCGACGCCTGTCTCCGGGGCCGACTTTCCGACTCCGGTTTGCCCCTGTTTTTCGCGATAACAGGGGCAATAACAGGGGCAGATTTTTCTACGTGCGTGTGGCGGAGCCGCCGGCCTAAGCGGCGGTGGACGTGACCTGCGGCGGGAAGCCGAGCTTGGCGCGCTGCTCCACCCAGGAGAGCGGCAGCTCACAGTCGAGCAGGGCCTGCAGCGTCAGGCCGGCAGGCTGGCGGCCGTCGAGGAGAGCGCGCTGGATGTCTGGAGCCAGGAAAGCGAGCGCGCCGAGCCTGCGGCGGTAGGAGTCGACGGGGCTGGACGCCTGGGCGAGGTCTGCATCCGCCGTGAGCGGCCCGCAGTTGTTGGCGGCAAGCTCACGGTGGGCGCGCCAGAGCGCGGTGACGAGCGCCGGGTCGCCCGCGCCCGCACGAACGCCATCGGAGCCGTCGGGGGTGATCAGCCAGGTGCGACCGCCGCGGAACACCGGCCGTACGCTCATGGTGAGCCTCAGCAGATCGCCCTCGCGGAAGAGGGTGTCGCCCGTGGGCAGCCGGCCTTGCATGAGCGGTACGGGATCGGCGTCGTCAGCGGGATGGTGGACCAGGATCTGGATGCTCGCCGCCTTCAGCTCGACCTTCACCAGCCAACGACGGAGCTGCTCCCATTCAAGGCGCTCATCCGCCAACAACGTGCGCAGCCGGCGGGCCACCAGCGTCTCGATCGTGGTTCCGGGCACGCGGCGGATAGCCGAGGTAGATGGACTGACCGAGGCTTGCTGGAGGTCGCTGGTGACGTAGTAGCGGTAGCGTCGTCCCCCCTTGCCGTAGGCGGTCGTCGGCGACATCGGTCGCCCGGCGGTGTCGAAGATGAGGCCGGTCAGCGGCGCATTTTCGCGAGCCTGGGTGTTGCGGACGTTCCGCACGCCCGCCCTGGCCTTCAGGCTTGTTTGGACGGCGGCGAAGAGCTCTGCGTCCACAATCGCGGCATGCAGGCCCGGATAGGCTTCACCGCCGTGTTTGACCACGCCAAGGTAGACGCGGTTCTTGAGCAGATGGAACAGGGCGCCCCGGCTGAAGGAGGCCCCTCCCATGCAGCGGCCGTTGCCGGTGGTCCAGGACTTGGAGCGGACACCAGCGGCGGCAAGCTCGGCGCGCAGGATGTGCACCGACCCGAGTTCGAGATAGCGGCGGAAGATCGATCGGACCTGCTCGGCCTCCGTCTCGTTCACGACGAGCGCGCGGTGGCTCTTGTCGCTGGGCGGATCGTAGCCGAGCGGGGGGATGCCCCCCATCCACATGCCCTTCTGCTTGGAGGCCTTGATCTTGTCGCGGATGCGCTCGCCGGTGACCTCGCGCTCGAACTGGGCGAACGAGAGCAGCACGTTCAGCGTCAGCCTGCCCATCGAGGTGGTGGTGTTGAAGGCCTGGGTGACGGACACGAAGCTGACGCCGCGGGCGTCGAAGCGCTCGACGATCTTGGCGAAGTCGGCCAGCGAGCGGGTGAGCCGATCGACCTTGTAGACCACCACCGTGTCCACCAGCCCGCGCCCGATGTCGTCGAGGAGCCGGGCGAGAGCGGGTCGGTCCATGTTG
>CAXUEN010000008.1:5250-21286 GCA_964249945.1 uncultured Caulobacteraceae bacterium
CACTGTATCGAGGCGGCCGGCCTCAAGGTCGGCCATGAGGAGCTTCAGCGCCGGACGATCCAAGTTGCCGCCCGAGAAGCCGCCGTCGTCGTAGACGGTCTTCAGCAGCTGCCAGCCCTCGCCCTTCTGCGAGGCGACGTACGCCTCGCAGGCCTCGCGCTGGGCGTGCAGGCTGTTGAAGGCCTGGTCGAGACCCTCGTCGCTGCTCTTGCGGGTGTAGATAGCGCAGCGCACGAGCGGGCGGTTGGAGGCGGCCACCATCATTTCGCCCCGTCGCGCAGGCCGAAGAACCTCGGCCCGTTCCAGCGCACCCCGGTGATCGCCCGGGCGACTTCGGACAGGCTTGCGTAGCTCGCGCCGTCACAAAGGAAGCCGCCTTCGACGGCCTCCACCTCGTAGGCGCGGCCCTGCCACTCACGCGTAAGCCGCGAGCCCTCTCGAACTGCAGACGCCCGCGTCTTCGGCGCCACGGGAGCGGTCATCACCTTCAGCACTTGCTTGTCCAGGCCGCCTTCGGCTCCGCACTGGATGCGCCATGCGAGGAGGTGGCGCAGGAAGCCCGGGGAGCGCAGCGGCGGAGGCGCCCCGTAGCGCCCAGCCCAGACCTGGCGAAGTTCACGCAGGTCGAGCCCAGCGAGGGCGGCGAGGTCACCTTCCAGCGAGGGGCGGTACGAGGCGGCCATGTTCAGCGCTTCCGCACAAGAACCGCTGCGGCGGTCAGCACCTGCAGGTCGGCGCCGAGACGGGCGAGTTCAGCAAGGCTCTCATCGCGGCCGGCCGCCGCGGTGAGATCGAGCGCGGCTTCCAGTCGCGAGGTGACAAGCTCGAGGAGGGCGTCCAGCGCAACTTGCCTTGGCGTGGCGGGTGTCGTCATCTCCAGACAGACGCTCCGGACGCAGTGTTTGTCGACCCCCGAGGAGCCAAAAACATCCATGCCGCGACCTACCAACCTGCACTGGAGAGGAGAGCATGCCGCCGAGCGGCAGACGCCGCAGGAACTCCGCATCCTCAAGGGGAGGCTGCGCGCCTCAGCCAACCTGACCGTCCGGCGGGTGTTGAGATCGGCAAGGGCCGCGACGAAGCTGATGGCGATCTGCGACGACTACATCACGTGGCGCAAACAGAAGGAGGGAGTCGTCACCACGGCGGCTGCGAACAGGCAGTTGAAGATGCTCACCGAGCGAGCTGTGAAGTTCTCCGCCGCCCAGGAGCCCTTGGGATCCGATCTCTACGACATGCAGGCCATGATCGCCGGGCTCGGCGACGATGCCACGTTCAAGCTGCGACTGAAGCTTCTCGCGGCGGGGCTGAGCCTGGAGGCGTTTGCAGGCTTGGACGCCTACACGGCCGACTGGGCCGCTTTAGCAACTGCATCCGAAGCCGTCCTTACTGTCCAACACGGCGCGGTCAAGGATCAAGCCCTGATCTGGACCCTGGATCGATTGATCAACCTGTTTGAGGAGGTGCAGAAGAGACCGGCCACCCATACACCTGCGTATGGCGCAGACGACACAACCGGCGCGCCGCTCTCTATCTTCGGCCGCTTTGCCGTCACGGTGATGAAGTCGATGGATCCCACGCTTAGGGCGCGCCGCATCTCTACGGCGCTTGAACACCTGCGGAAGAAACGCCCTCCCCGGCCTAATGCGCCTGGACCGAAGCGGAAGGTACATATCCTCTAATTGTTCGCGCCGATGGCGTGATTGAAGGCTCTGGCCAGTCTCTTTCCGGCTCGCCAGATGACCAAGCGAAACATCCAGACCCACCAGCCGGACCTACATATCCGCATGCTGCCGGTGGCTGCGCTGATCGCCAACCCGGCCAACGCGCGCAAGCACCCGCCGCGCCAGATCGACTTGCTGAAAAGTTCGATCCAGCAGTTCGGGTTCGTCGCGCCGATCCTGATCGGGGCCGGGGATACGGTGATCGCCGGCCACGGACGCCTGATGGCGGCTCGCGCGCTCGGCATCAAGGAAGTCCCTACCGTCGAGCTGTCGCACCTGACCGCGGAGCAGATGCGCACCTACTCGATCACCGACAACCGCTCGGCGGAGAAGTCGAGCTGGGACTTCGAGGTGCTTGCGAAGGAGATCAAGGCGCTGGACGCCCTGAACCTGGACTTCGGCCTTGAGATCACCGGCTTCCAAGCGCAAGAGCTCGACGAGCTCCTGTTCCCGGTGATCGCCGACTCCAAGGACGACACGCTCCCGACGTCGGCGGCCGCGCCCACCACCTTGTCCGGCGATATCTGGCAGATGGGCGAGCACAAGCTTCTGTGCGGCGACGCCACTGTTCCGGGCGCCTATGCGGCGTTGATGGGCGATGAGCGCGCCCGGATGTCGTTCGCCGACCAGCCGTTCAACGTACCCGTCGAGCGTCACATCCGCCGCCGCACCGGCGGTCACCGCGAGTTCGCGCAGGGCGCCGGCGAGATGACGTCGCCAGTCTACAAGGCCTTCCTACTCACCTTCTTGACGCTCGTCAGCCAATTCTGCGTGCCAGGCGCTGTCATATACTCCTGCTCTGACTGGCGACACCTGGCCGAGCTGTTCGCCGCGGGGGCGGAAGCGCAGCTGGAACTGCTGAACCTGGCGGTGTGGATCAAGACCAACTCCGGCCTCGGAGGCTTCTACCGCTCGCAGCATGAGCACGTTGCAGTGTTCAAGAAGCCGGGCGCCAAAAATGTCAATACGTTCGGAATGGGGCGAAGCGGGCGCCACAGGACGAATGTGTGGTCTTACCCCGGCGTCTCCAGCTTCGGCGTCTCGCGCGACAAGGACCTTGATTCGCATCCGACGCCCAAGCCCACGGTGATGATCGCCGATGCGATCAAGGACGTTAGCCATCGCGGCGACATCGTGCTCGACCCGTTCGGCGGCTCGGGCTCTACGCTTATCGCCGCGGAGAAAACCCGCCGCAAGACCCGATTGATAGAGATCGACGCCGCCTACTGCGACTCCATCTGCGAGCGGTTCCAGGCCTTCACCGGCCACGACGCGATCCTGGCGGAGACCGGCGAGACGTTCGCCACGGTGCGCGCGCGCCGCCAGGCGGAGTCGACGCCCGTCCTCGCGGAGGCGGAGTGATGGCCAAGCTTAAGGCCGTCGCAAAGGGCCGCAAGCCCGGCGCCCGCAAGGGCGGCACGCCGCCTAAGGAACACCAGTTCAAGCCGGGACAGTCGGGGAATTCTAAGGGCCGCCCCCGGAAGGACGAAACCCTGAAGTCGCTGATGCGCAAGGAACTCGGCGAAGAGCTTGAAGTCCTTGAGGGCGGCCGCCCCAGCATCCTCACCTATCGCGAGGCGCTTGCGAAGCAAGTTGCGCGCAAAGCCTTGCAGGGCGATTATAAAATGCTCCGTATGCTATTGGAGGTGGACCAGCCAGAACCGGAGGCCGCCCCCCATTCCCAGGATCGAGCGGAGCAGGATGCAAAAGCCTACGATGCGGTCCTGACGGTGCTTACCCCTGAGGTGGCGCCGGCAACAGCGCCGGACACACCGAAGGCGGAGTCGCCTTCCACTTCCGGCGACGACGAGCAGCTCTGGCTCCCGTTCTCTGAAGCCTCATGACCATGGGCGAGATCTCCAGCGAGGTGAGAAGGGCAGCCGCGCGGCATCTCGTGCGCACGGACTTCTACGCCTTCCTGGTGATGTGGTTCGCCCACCGGTTTCCTGAGCTTGAGGGAGTCGCTTACGGGTGGCGCTTCAGGGCGCTCGCCCACGCGCTGCGTAGCGCCATGAAGCCGGGCGGCCGGCTTCTTCTCAGCCTGCCGCCGTTCCTGGGCGCCTCCACCCTGGTCGGCGCGGTCTGGACGGCCTGGCGACTGGGCTGCGACCCGACCCTGAGCATCGTGTGCGTCTCAAGCTCCAAGGCAGCGGGGCGCAAGCAGGCGGAGGTCTGCCGCGACATCCTGGCCCAAGGCTGGTACAAGGATGTGTTCCCCGGCACGACGCTCGCCAGGAGCACGCTGGATGAGCTGCGCACCACCCGCGGCGGCGGACGCTTCTGTGCTTCCTTCAACTCCGCCCGGCCTACGTCCAGCCTCGACCTCCTGATCCTGAACGAGCCCCTGTCCATTGCCGAGGCCCGCTCCGACACCGTGCGCGCCCGGCGCCACACCTGGCTGAGCGACGCCATCGCCGAGGCTTCGGGCGCGGCAGGGCGTGGCGTCTCGGTCGTGATGGTGTCCCCTCGCGTGCACCTGGACGATTTCGCCGGCCGCCGCCTGCACGAGGGCGGATGGGACCATCTGGAGCTCCCGGCAATTACCTCGCAGGCCCGGCGCGTCGCGATCAGCGACACCGAAGCTCAACCTTGGGCGGCAGGGAGCGCGCTGGACCCGGACGGCCACCCGCCCGAGGCGCTGGACACGCTGCGCCAGCAGATCGGCCCGAGCGTGTTCGACACCCGCTATCTACAACGCCCCGCCCTGGCGGGGCCGGCGCAGGAGGTGAGAGGCTGGCCTCGCTTTGAAGCGACCGAGGTGGCTAACAGTCCGCGGCCGACGGTGTGGAGCTGGGTGCTGCGCGTCGAAGGCGACACGGACGAAGTGGTGGCCACCGGCGCCTGCCTTGCCGGTGCGCCCGTCCTCGACGGCGCCGGCAAGATCGCCATAGCGATGGCCGCGCAGACGCCGCCGGTCTCACGCCGTCTTGCACAGGCCGACGTGCTGGGTCTCAGGTCGGCGGAGCGGGGGCCAGACTGCCGGCTCCTTGCCGTCACCGAGACGCGCCTTCCCCTGTCCGAGCTGCCCGCCCACCTCCAAGCCGCACGTCGCCGGCTGCCGGCGGACAACTTCGTCCTGGAGGCGTCAGAGGTCGGCAGGCGTCTTCTGGAGACGGGCCAGCAGGGTCAAGACGGCGCGTTCAGCGCGAGCGAGATCGAGCCGGCGGCGGCGCGCGCCCTTCTGCTCGACGCCATCGGCAGCGGCAGGCTCATCCTGCCGATGGAAGCGGCGGCTCGGAGCAGCCTTGTAGAAGATGAGCTTGCAAGGCTGCAGGCCGGGGTCGGGCCGGTCTCGCCGACGCTGCTCGCGATCGCGCAGGGCCTACATCTCCTGCGTGCGGGCGAGGCGGTCGTCAAGCTCTCGATCCAAATCGGCATCCCAGGCGATGTGGTCGAGGAGGACGACGAGCCCAGCGAAGCAGGCTCCGAGAACAGCTAGGAGCCTGCGCTTGCAGCGCAGCGGCAGGATTGCGCCTGATGGCCGTCACCGCTGAGCAGACCGCTGTTGAGCTGCACGCTCCAGCCCATGCGAGGATCACGCCTTCTAGTCCGCCTCAAGCGCCCTCATGGCGGCGGGAACCGCACCGTAGCTGACCAGCTGCACATCCAGGTCATAGGCCTGAGCTATCCGAAGCGCCCGCACCAAGGCCGCATCTATCCAACGGTCGTCGTTGCCGAACGCCCCGCCGCCGAGCCGGGTCAGCAGGACCGTGTTCGAGGCGGCCCGGCGCGCATTCAGCACCGCCTCCAGCAACGTTGCTTCGTAGGCCGCCTCCAGCACCAGGGTCGCGAAGGGCGGCCAATCCGCTGTCCGCGGCAGGCGGCCATAGGCGACTGGCAAGGCTGAGCAGAAGGCCTGGGAGACACTCTGTCCGGGGAGGTTGCTGTCGGTCACCTCCACGTCGCGGTGGACACCGACCCGCAGGCGCGCCCGGAGCGCGTCCAGGCCGGCCTCGTCGAGGGAGCGCAGGTGCTTGCCGACCGCATTCAGCCCCTCGCCCGAGGGTAGGGCGTAGCCGTTCTGCATGGTCCAGAGCTCGGCGACGGGACGACCCAAAGCCTGCGCCAGCGCTGCGCCGAGGTCGGCAAGGCCGTCCAGCTGGCGCTGCCCCGTCTGGCCGACCTGCCCGCCCACGGGCGCGAAGTAGTTGCGGAAGATCGTCGCCGCCCCGGCTGCGACCGCGCAGGCCGGCCCCTGGGTGTGATCATGGGCATAGCGCGTCACCCCATCCTCCGGCGTGACGCTCGGGCCGACCATCTCCAGCAGGTTGAACTGGCTGGCCACCTGGAAGAGTGCGCCCGCATACTCGGGCGCTTGATGCAGCTTGCGCACATCACCGACTACGTTGGTGAAGCGCAGCCGTCCGGCAGGGCCGCTCGACCCCGCCACCCGCGCCCGCAGGTCAGCCACCGAGACCAGCTCCAGCGCGCCTACGCCGTAGCTTCGGCCGTTGACCTTGGAGCGCAGCCGGCCTTCGCTCACCTCCAGCTTGGCCTGGGTCTCGGCATAGCCCGCTTCCCGAAAGCCTGTCAGCCGTTCAAACCAGTCCATCAGCACTCCAGCAGGACACGAAGCCGCAGCGCGGCGCGGGGCGAATGAAGCACGAGAGGCTTACCTGAGGCTCTGGACGGCTCGGACATGGCGCTCCTGTCCCGTTGTCTCGATCGCACCCGGACGAACGCGCTGAACCATGTCGATCGCCGCTTGCGCCGCCATCCCCCGCTCAACCAAGATGCGCGCCGCCACCGTGCCGGCTCGACCGAGTCCGCCCTTGCAGTGCACCAGCACTCGGCCGCTCTGATCAAGCTCCCGGTGCACGCGCACCCGATCAACGGCCCAGGCCTTTTCCCAGGCCGCGTCGGGCGTGTGGACGTCCTCGATCGGTAGGTGGAGCCAGACCATGCCCCGCGCTCGGGCCTCTGCGCCGAGGGCGTCGACCTTGAGCGCCTTCAACTCGGAGTCCGTTACCAGGGTCACAACCACTCCGGCGCCCCAGGCCTTCACCGCGTCCATGTCCATTGCGAGGTCGCGCGCCCAGGCGCCGGTCGCTGCAGCACTCTGGTGCTTGCCCGGACAGAAGGTGATCCCGATCACGCCGCCGCCAGGGGCTTCCACATCGGCGATCTGTAGAGGGTGCGCCTGGCTTGTGCGGAACTCCGAACGGCCAGGTGCTACCATGCGCCACCCGCTGGAAGGCTGACCAGCTTATGGATAGTTTCACCCCTGCGTTGGATTACGATGTCTGCCTGTTTGCCATACCTAGCCTCGATCGCTCGATGCAAGCTGTCCTTATTGTAGACTGGAATACCATCCACAGAAAGAAGAACATCATCCGCCAACACGTCAGCTTGGAAAGCGGGAGAGTCGTTGATTATAGCTACAATCCGCATGCCTTTATTAGTGCCTAGATTGGCATGCTCTTCGGGACTCATGTTCACGAACACCGCACCAAGGCCAATGCGTGCGCTCCTGGCTAGGAAGAAATAGGCTTGTTGGTAGCGGTCGACCGAGGTGGGAACAGCAATCGCGACAGCGCCGAAGTGGGTAAGGGCCGTCGTCCCCACAGCACCGGTATTTTTCGTATCACTGTAGCGAACGTTCTCGATGACGAGCGCCGCCCTAACCTCTTTGGCCTTGGCTATCACAGAGCGCCGTGAGGGCTGAGGTCCGTTGAAGGCGGAGTAGCCGATCAGGCCCCATCCGTCGGCGGCGGCCGCGTAGAGGTCCTTCTTGCTGTCGCCGGAGCCTTGACGCAGCTCAGGTTCGACGCCCGTGCCTGGGACGGGCGGAGGGTTTGATCCCTGATGGTAGAACTGAGATACGTTCGACTGGACACATCCAGAGATAACCAGACAACAGCCTAAAGAGCTGAGCGTGATGAAGCGCATGTAACCTCCCCCTATGCTTCAACCAAGCGCAGCGCGTAGATCACTACGTCGCTTTGATCGGCTGACCTCGTGCACCCGTCAGCACGCATTCCGGGATTGCAGCCTACGAGTCTCAACACACCTCGAACGAGCCATCCTTCCAGGCTGGCGTCAAGGGAAAGGAGACTCATCGGCTGTAGATCGATCGTGTGCGGTCACGTCCCTCGCGGGACATGGACGTGCATGCGCGCCTCAGCCGCAACCTGCAGAGGCTTCGCCAGGAGAAGGGCTGGTCGCAGGAAGAGCTGGCCTTCCAGGCAGGAATGCACCGGACCTACGTCTCCGGTGTGGAGCGTGGCGTCAGGAACCCAACCGTCAGCGTGGTGGAGCGGCTGGCCCGCGCGCTCGGCCAGCCACTTGGCGTGTTGCTGGACTAGCTGCGCGCTTGCCGCAGCCGTCCGGCGCAGAGCGTGAGGTGTCGCGGCGAAATTGACAGGTTAAAGCCACAATTTTTTCGTGACGCTGATGCAGCTCGGTATCCGCCCCATCCAGTAGCAAGATCGCACGCTTTTCGGTCAAAACGCAGCAACTTCAAATTGCAGTTGTCGCTCAATTTGTGGCGAACGGCACTTAGCCTGTCAGTACCCTGCTGGGTAGATTTCGTGGCCTCAGCCGTCCGTCTCTTCAGTGATGACACCCGGCGGAGGTCCAGGTGGCTCAGGCCGCTTGCTGCATAGGTGCAGCCTGCTCGGCATGGGCTGTCAGCACCTGCGCCATGGCCAAGGTGACGCCCTTGACCATGGCGAGGTGGAGAAACTCGTCAGGACCATGGGCGTTGGAGCTGGGTCCGAGCACGCCGGTGATCACGAACTGCGCGGCTGGGAACATGGTGGCCAGCATGCCCATCAAGGGGATGGAGCCGCCCTCTCCCACCATGGCCACGCCCTTGCCGAAGGCCATGCGCGAGCCCTGGTCCAGCGCCGCCTCCAGCCAGGGCGCCAGCGGTGGGGCGTTCCAGCCGGAGCCGGCCTTCTCCAGCTCGCAGGTGACCCGGGCGCCATACGGGGGATCACGCTCCAGCAGAGTTCGCAGTTCGGTTCTGGCCTGCCCGGCGTCAACCGTCGGCGGCAAGCGCAGGGAGAGCTTGGCGGCTGTGAACGGGCGCAGCACGTTGCCCGCCCCGCCGAGCGCAGGCGCGCCCTCCAGCCCGGTGACCGCCAGGGCCGGCCGCCAAGCCTGGTTCAGCAGCAGCTCCGCTTCGTCATGGCTCAGGGGCTGCATGCCCGCCACGAAGGGGAACTTGGACCAGACGCTCTCGCCCAGCGCCTCGGCCGCCACCTTGGCCTGAGCGACGCGCTCGGGCGGGATCTCGGCATGAAAGGCTTCGGGCAGGATATGCCCGGTCTGCTCGTCCTCCAGCCGGGAGGTCAGGCTGCGCAGGATGCGGAAGCTGGAAGCGACGACGCCTGACGCCAGGCCCGAATGGACGCCCTCGTCCAGCACATCCACCCGCAGGCTTCCGCCCACCATGCCGCGGAGCGACGTGGTCAGCCACAGCTGTTCGTAGTCGCCGCAACCGGAGTCCAGGCACACCACCAGCGAGGGCGTGGTTAGCCGATGCTTCAGGTGGGCGATGTAGGCCGGCAGGTCGAAGCTCCCGCTCTCCTCGCAGGCCTCGATCAGCACCACGCAGCGGCCGCGCGGCAGGCCTTGCGCGTCCACCGCCAGGATCGCCCCCAAGGCGCCGAACATGGCGTAGCCGTCGTCTGCGGCGCCTCGGCCGTAGAGCTTGCCGTCCTTCACCACAGGGGTCCAAGGTCCCATGCCCTCGGACCAGCCGGTGGCCTCGGGCTGCTTGTCCAGGTGACCGTAGAACAGCACCGGTGCTCCGGGGTCGGCGCCGGGTGCAGTGGCGGGCGCGTCGATCAGGATCACCGGCGTGCGGCCCTCCAGGCGGACCACCTCGACCCCGGCCCCGGGCGTGCTGGCCTGGCCAGCAGCCGCTCGGCGGTCCCGGCGTAGAGCTGGGTGGCCTGCTCCATGTAGCCGTGAGCCGCCCACTGCGGATCGAAGGCCGGCGACTTGTTGGGGATACGGATGTAGTCGATCATCGCGGGGAGAGCCTCGCGGTCCCAGAAGGCCTGAACCGTGGATGTCAGCAGCTCGGCGTTCATGATCGACTTCCTGGGACAGGCTTGCCGGTGTAGGCGCCAGGGACGCTGGGCGCCACCCCACCGAAGCTCAGGTGCTTGCAATCTGACTGGCGATCAGGCGCACTTGGACACTGGGGAGCCGATGGCACATGAAGGCTAGCCTTCTCAGATGGAGCGTGGTCTTGGCCGCAGCCGCTGCTCAGCCGGCTGATGCGAACACGCCGGCTGAGTGCATCTCGCTCTGGAACGGCCTGGCCAAGACCAGCCAAGCGCAGGGCATCGCCCAGCAGGACTTCATGGCGGCCTGCCTGGCGCACAAGGTGACCGCCTCCCAGCCCACCGTGAGCGCGCCGGACGGAGCGCCTGCGGGCGCCACGGGCCGCTGCCGGGACGGCATGTACACCACCGCCGTCGTCCCACTCGCCGGCTGCGAGCCGCACGGAGGCCTCGCCGGGCTGCTGCGGCCATGAAGCGGGAGATCGACCGCCGTCTGCTGCTGGCAGCAGGTTTAAGCTCCGTGGCGGCGCATGCTTGGGCGCAAGCCCCGCTGCCGCGCGTGACGCTGCAGACCAGCCTGGGTCTCATCGTGCTCGAGCTTCGGCCGGATCGCGCGCCGATAACCGCCGCCAACTTCCTGCGCTATGTGGATGGCGGCCGCTACGACGGCGCGAGCTTCTACCGGGCCGCGCGGGCGACGGGCGCGCCCACCACGGGCCTGATCGAGGGCGGCCTGCAGAACGACCCCGCCAAGCTGCTGGCGCCCATCGCCCACGAGAGCACCACCCTCACAGGCCTTCGCCACGAGGACGGCGTGATCTCCATGGCGCGTGAGGCTCCCGGGACGGCGACGGCGGACTTCTTCATCTGCTCAGGTCCGGCGGCGTACCTGGACGCCCATCCGCAAGCGGCTGGCGACAACGCCGGCTACGCCGCGTTCGGCCGTGTGGTCGCCGGCATGGACGTGGTCCGCGGGGTCCTGGCCAGCCCGACCGGCCAGGAGGCCCGCAACCCGGTCATGCGCGGGCAGATGCTCGATCCACCCGTGCCCATCCTCACCGCACGCAGGGTCAGCACGCCGGTCTGAGGCCTTGCCGGCCCAGGCTGCTGCGGACCAGGCTCGGCAGCGCTGCAAGCTGGCCGGCGCCCCGCAGGAGGAGGAAGAAGCAGAAGGCGAACCACAGGCCGCCATCGCCAAACGGGCGCACCAGCACGAGCGCCGCCACGAACACGAAAAGCGCTGCAGCCATGGTCGCGAGCATGGCCCGGGTCCAGCCCGCGCCCACGAACACGCCGTCCAGCACGTAGGAGGCGAACCCCACCAACGGCATCAGCACCGCCCAGCCGATGTAGCGATCGACCGTGGCGACCACCTGGGGCGCGGTGCTGAAGCTCCTCGCGAGGCTCGGGCCGGCCAGGGCGTACAGGCCTGCGATGATGAGGGCGAACTGCGCCGCCCAGCCGAGGATGCGGCGCACCAGCCGGCTGAACGCCTCCGGCGCGCCCGCGCCCAAGGCTTCACCGCAGAGCACCTGGGCGGCGCTCTCGAACCCGTCGAGCAGCAAGGCGGAGAGGATGAACAGCTGGTAGAGGATGGCGTTGGCCGCCAGCACCACCGCGCCCTGGCGCGCGCCCGCCCGAGTCAGGAGCGCCAGCGCGCCCATCAGCAGCAGGGTGCGGCCGAATAGGTCGCGGTTCAGCCGCAGCACCGAGGCCAGCGCTTCGATACGCCAAGTCTCCCCCCGACGCAGGACCTGCGGCGCCAAGCGTGCGGCGCCTGCTTGGCCGGCCAGGAAGCAGAGTGCGAGGAGCTTGGCGGTCTCCGAGCAGAGGGTGGCGGCGGCCACCCCGCTCACGCCCAGGCCGAGCCTCAGCACGAAGCCGGTGTCCAGCGCGACGTGCAGCAGGTTGGAGCCGACCTCCACCGCCAGCACCGAGCGCACCCGGCGCTGGCCGACCAGCCAGCCGGTCAGGGCGGCGTTCAGCAGCCAGGGCAGCCCGCTCCAGTAGCGGAGCGTGGCGTAGGCCTGGGCTTGGTGCGCCACGGCGCCTGAGGCGCCGTAGAGGTTCAGCCCGACGGGGATGACGACAGGCATGGCGAGGAGCAGGAGCAGGCCTATGACCAGGGCGAGCGCCAGGGCCCGCACCAGCACCTGGGCCTGTGCTTCCCCATCCGCCTGGCCCGCCGTGCGGGCGGTGAGCGCCACGGTGCTTGAGCGCAGGAAGTTGAACAGCAGCAGGACGGCGGTGATCAGCTTGGAGCCGATCTCCACGCCGCCCTGGGCCGTGACGTCGCCGAGCCGGCCGATGACCCAGACGTCCGCCAGCCCGAACAGGGCGGTGGCGACGTTGGTCAGCATCGCGGGGAGCGCGATGGCCAGGATGGTGCGGTCCAGCGTCCGGTCCCACCTCACGCCACGGCGCCTACGGCCATCTTCAGCGCGGCGGCGAAGTCTCCGGAAGGCTGCACCTGGATCCGCTCCAGCCCGAGCCAGCCGGCCATGACGGCCAGCTCCGCGGCGAGTTCGCTCGCCACCTCAGGCGGCGCATCGGGCTCGGCGTGGGCGCCCTGGACCAGGAGGCGCGAGGCCTTGCGGTCCGCCTTCAGGTCCACCCGCGCGACCAGCCGATTGCCGAGCAGGAACGGCAGCACGTAGTAGCCGTGCAGCCGCTTGTCGGCCGGCGTGTAGATCTCGATGCGGTAGCGCACCCCGAACAGCCGCTCGGTCCGGGACCGGTCCCAGATCAGCGGATCGAAGGGAGCGAGCAGCGCCCGCGCCCGCACGCGTCGAGGTAGCCGGGCCGGCGGGTCGAGGTAGGCCGGCTGGCTCCAGCCCTCCACCCGCACGGGGAGGAGTTCTCCGGCCTCCACAAGCTCGGCCAGGCGCGGCGCGGCGTCGCCGGGTGAGAGGCGGAAGTAGTCCCGCAGGTCGCCGGCCGTGGCGACGCCGTGCGCACGCGCGGCGAGCCGCAGGAGCTGGCGGTGGGCATCCGGTTCGCTTGGCGTAGGCTGGTCCAGGACGGCAGAAGGCAGCACACGCTCGGTCAGATCGTAGACCCGCTCGAAGCTGGCGCGCCGGGTGGCCGTGGTGATCCGTCCCGACCAGAACAGCCATTCCAACGCACTCTTCGCGTCGCTCCAGCCCCACCAGCCGCCACCGCCTCTAGGGCCTTCCAGGTCGGAGGCGGCGAGCGGCGCGTCCGTAGCGATGCGCTGCAGGACAGCGTCCGCCTCGGCCCGGCGCCCGGCCGCGAAGGGCTTCAACCGGCCCCACGTTCCCTCCCCTCGCTCCGCGCGCGCCATGCGCCACCGCAGCAGCGGGTGCAACTGCAGCGGCAGGAGCGAGGCTTCATGCGCCCAGTACTCGAACAGCGTCTTCTTCCGCCCCCAGGCCGCCTCCTCCAGGAGCGTGCGGGGATAGGCGCCGAGCCGGGCGTGGAGCGGCAGGTAATGAGCCCGCGCCAGCACATTCACAGAGTCGATCTGGAGCAGGCTCGTGCGCTCCAGCACTCGGTGGAGGTGACGGCGGGTGACGGCGCCCCGCGGTCGCGGATCGGCGAAGCCCTGCGCCGCCAGCGCGATACGGCGCGCCTGCGCGAGCGACAGGCTCTCCAGGCTCACCGCACCTGCTCGACCGAGAGCGCCCCGGCCGGCAGGGCGCGGAGCAGCTCGGCCTCGGCCCGGGTCAGGTCCAGCCAGGGGGTCCAGTCGGCGCGCTCCAGGATGACGACCTGGCGGTTGTGGATAGGCGTCACGTCCGGCCCGGGTTCGGTGGTCAGCAGGGTGAAGCTCTCCGGGACCTCGCCGGCCGCCGGCCGCCACAGGCCCGCAAAGCAGAACCAGGTCTCGCCCGTCTTGGTGAAGCGCCACTTGGACTTGGGCGACTTCGCGCCTGTGAACTCGAAGAAGTGGGAGGCCGGCACGAGGCAGCGACGGCTTTCGGCGAACCGGCGACCTTCGGAGCGGAAGTTGATCACCGGCGGCGCCTTGGGGCGGCCGGGCGCCAATCCCCAGCGGAGCTGGACCAGCTCCGCCCCGCCGCCCTCCCCGCGGCGCACTACCGGCGCGATCTCGGTCGGCCAGATGTCGTCGCGGGGCTCAAGGTTCGGCGCACCGGATGGGAAGCTCAGGGACAGGCCGATGTCGCTGAACGCCTGCTCCATCTCGGAAAGCGGGATGCGGTGGCCGAAGTCGTTGCACATGATCGCCTCGGATGCCGCGGGGCTCGGGACAAGACAAGCGCTGTCGGCCTTCCGACTAGCGGAAGTCTCGGGTCGGAACCTTGATCCCAGAGCTGATGTGCAGGTCGGGCACTTATCCCGAGCCGGGCGCTATGCCGAGCATCGACCCCAAGCCGCGAAACTTTCGGTAGCTCAGGCTTGCGCGCTCGGCATAGTCCCGCCGTTTTCATGATGAGTCGGGCTGGCCTCCCCTACTTCAACTTCACCTGTCAGAATGTTGCGGTGAGGCTGAAGCGAGCTGAGATCGGCTCCAGCGGATGGTTTTGATAGTCCGTCACGCTCTCGGCCGGTTCACCGGGCAGGCGGGACGTGTAGTAGGCTGCAGACGCGTTGGCGTGGGTGTTCGTAAGATTGAACACCTCGACCTCCACTCTGAAGTTTCGGTTCACTTTGTACCCGCCGTCGACGTTCAGCTCACTATAGCCTGAGTCTTGCGGGTTCTTGTCACCATCGCTGATCGGGTACTTGCCGAGTAGGCGCCATTGCAGGCCGCCGAACCAGGGCCCAAGGTCGTTCACCAGCACGCCGAAGGAGCCGATGAAGTCAGGGGCGTTGGCTATGTAGGGTCCATCCAGGTCGAAGGCCGCCAAGTCGCCGCGGTAGCGGGCATGGGTCCAGGCGAGATCGGTGTTCAGCTCCAGCCAGCGGTAAGGGTGATATTGACCCGAGACCTCAATTCCGTAGCGGCGGCTGGGCGCTGACGCATCGTCCTGTCCTTCGTCCTGGTCATAGGCGAGCTCGGACTCGAAATCCTCCTGGAAGATGGCGACCTGGGTTGAGAGCTTCGGCACGATGTCGGACCGCAGGCCCGCTTCGTAGGCCGTTGCGGGCGAGAGCAGCGGCGTGTGCCCTGCCGTCGTCGGGACTCCCTCGATCTCCACCGTCTCGAACACGCCGCGCACATCGTTGGAGTGGAAGCCGCGGCCGGCGCTGACATAGGCCTCCGTCTTCCACCAGGGCCCGACGATCAGGCTTCCCTTGGGCTGGAACAGCGCTTGGTCAGCTCGGCCGGTAAGGTCCAGCACGAAGCTGTGGTCGAAGGCGTGGTCGAAGTCCTCCCTGAGCCCAAGCACGGTGCGCAACCACGGCAGCCAGTGGGTGGTATTCTGGCCATAGAGCGCGACGTCGCCGATCTTCGCCCGGTCCGCGTCACAGGCCCCGTCCACCGCGGGGAAGGCCATCGCCGGACCGCCATCCTGCTCAGCCTCACAGTAGTCTAGCACCTGCCGGTCGTGGGTGTGCCGCCGGTCGACGTAAACGTCGTCATAGCGCCCCTGCAGCCCGACCGTGGTCTCAGAGGCGATTGGCCCAAGGTTGAGGCGGTAGGTGTAAGCCGCTTGGCCGCCGGCGGTGTTGCGGTCCTCGCTCTGCTGCTCCTGGTCGCCGTTGATCGGATCGTCGAGGAAGTGGGTGTAGTCGTTCCAGAGGGTCATCGAGCTTTTGATGTAATAGGCGCTCGTATCGAAGCTCCACGCCTCGCCCTTGGTCGCGTAGCGGGCTGACAGGCTGAACCGCTCCGCGCGCGCGCCGTCGGACGGATCGAGCGTGCCGTACTGCCCGATGAGCCCCTCCTGCACCGCGCGTTCCGGCTGGTCGGTCGTGAGGTTGGAGTGGCCCCAGTAGTAGAGGGCGGTGAGGCTGTAGCCGTCGTCCTCAGCGCCATGGACGTAACGGAGCGCGCCCATGATCTTGTGGTAGTTGTCGGAGTGGTCCCAGGGGCCGTCCAGGTGCTCATAGTCGGCCGCCGCGATCAGCCGATCGCCCGAACCGAAGATGTGGGTTCCCCCGACGAACCCCTCCTGGTCGCCAAGCGTGCCGGCGCTGAAGTCGAGCTGGTTGGGCAGGGTGTCGACCAGCTTCAGGTGATCGTAGGCGACCGCGCCGAAGTCGCCAACGGCGGCGTAGAACGGCCCCTTCCCAAAGTCGACGCCGCCCAGCAGCTCGGGCGCCAGGAAGTTCAGGTCCGAGTAGCCTTGGCCGTGGGCGTTGGTCGGCTTGTTCACCGGCATCTCGTCGACCGAGATGGCGATGTCGGTGCCATGGTCGAGCAGG
>CAXUEN010000009.1:0-20886 GCA_964249945.1 uncultured Caulobacteraceae bacterium
GGCTCTGCACCGAGGCCATGGCGGCGAGGTCCGCCACGCCCTGGAGCTGGCGCGTCTTCATGTAGATGTCGCCGAGGTCGACGCCCAGCGCCGCGCTTGCGACCAGGGCGGCCAGGCACAGCGACGTCAAGACGGCGGTGACCCCGCGCCGGTCGGCGGCGAAGGCGTCGAGGAGGCGCACGTCAGTATCCCCCGACCTGGACCGAGGCGCTGGCTACGATGGAGGGGGACGGCATGGGAATGACGCCGTTCAGCGCCCAGAGCGGACTGCCGGACGCGTCGTAGGCGATGTTCACCGTCATCACCTGGGACTGGTCGGCATAGGCCAGCTGGACGAGCTTGGGGTTCAGGAAGTCGTAGGTGTGCAGTTCGTTGGCCAGGCAGTTGGCGGCGAGCTGCTGGCGCTCGCTGTCGGACAGGCCGCCGAGGGCGGCGCGCGCGGCGTCGTTGGCCAGCTGCTGGACCGAATGAGCCATGAGGAAGTAGCCGCCATAGACCACGATGCCGAGCAGCAGCAGGACAAGCACGGGGCCGAGGATGGCGAACTCCACCGCGGCCGTCCCTCCGGCGGCCTTGCGGAAGCCCGTGCGGGCTAAGTTCCGACGTCTGCAAGCTAAGGTGGAGTTGCTGGACATGGCGGGATCCTCGGTGAACGAGCGCGTCAGGCCGCGTGCAGGTCGGACAGGGCGAAAAGGGCGGGCAGGGCGATGCAGAGCGGCAGGTAGCCGGCGCGGCGGGGCTCCAGCACCAGCGAGCCGCCCATGGCCTGCAGCAGGCGTTGCGGGGCGACAAGGTCCTTGCGGGCGGCGTCGGCGTGGCCGCTCAGCACCGCTTCGGGCGTCCGCGACAGGACCAGGATCCTGGCTTCGCAGTTGGTGAAGCTCACCGCGACGCGAACGTGTCCGGGCGCCGACTCCATCGAAAGCGCGCGCAGCAGCAGGTGGGAGAGCACCCGTCGCAACTCTGACGGGTCCGCGCAGCAGACGCCGTCGCGATGGGAATGGCTGTCGTGATACAAGGTGAGGCCGGCTTGGCGCGCGCGGGGCTCGAGGTCGCGGACCACCTCGCCGACAAGGGCCTGGACGGCGACGGGGCCCATGTCGAGGCAGCCACCCGGATCGAGCGCCCCGGCATGACGCGCGATCTCCACAGTGGAGGCCGCATAGGCGTTCAGAAGCGGGAACGGGGTCGCTGAGGCCCCTTGGACGGGCGGCGGCTCAGCTGGAGCAGGGGCGGTCCGCCTCTGGCCTTCCGGCCGGGGTGACAATGCTGGTTTGCGGAATGTCAGCAACGCCCTCAGGCGCGTCCAGGCTGGCATAGCGGACCCGTGGCGTAGGGCTTCCAGCCGAGAGCCCTCGATCGGGATTGAGGTGTCATCCATGTTGCTCCCTCATAGGTAGAGTGACATGGATATCCTCAGCTACATTTAGGAATGGTTTCGGGTATTTCGCTTCTTTAAGTTGTGTCCACGCGCCTGCGCTAATGCGCCTCGTCCCAGTTGCGGGCGGCGCGCGCGTCCACGGTGAGCGGCACCGACAGGGCTACGGCAGGCTCGGCGGCCTGGGACATGACGCGGGCGGCCAGCGCGCACAGGGCGTCGGCTTCCGCTGTGGGGGCCTCGAACACCAGCTCGTCGTGGACCTGCAGCAGCATGCGGGCTTTCAGCCCCTCGGCCTTCAACGCGGCCGGCATGCGGATCATGGCGCGGCGGATGATGTCGGCGGCGGCGCCCTGGATGGGAGCGTTGATGGCCGCGCGCTCGCTGAACTGGCGCATGCCCATGGCCTTGGAGCGGATGTCGGGGATGTTGATGCGCCGGCCGAACAGGGTGGTCACGTAGGCGTGCTCGCGGACGAAGGCGCGGGTCTTGTCCATGTAGTCGCGGATGCCGGGGAAGCGCTCGAAATAGGTGCGGATGTAGGCCCCGGCCTCGTCCTGGGGGATGCCGAACTGGTTGGAGAGGCCGAAGGCCGAGATGCCGTAGACGATGCCGAAGTTGATGGCCTTGGCGCGGCGGCGCACCATGGGGTCCATGCCCTCGATCGGCACGCCGAACATCTCCGACGCCGTCATGGCGTGAATGTCCTGGCCCTTGCGGAAGGCCTCCTTCAGCTGCGGGATGTCGCCGATGTGGGCCAGCAGGCGCAGCTCGATCTGGGAGTAGTCGGCCGAGACCAGCACGTGGCCGGGCTCGGCGATGAAGCAGGTGCGGAGCTTGCGACCCTCTTCGGTCCGGACCGGGATGTTCTGCAGGTTGGGGTCGGAGGAGGAGAGGCGGCCGGTGGTGGTGGACGCCAGAGCGAAGCTGGTGTGCACCCGGCCGGTCTTGGGAGAGATGGCGGTGACCAGGGCGTCGGCGTAGGTGCCCTTGAGCTTGGCGATCTGGCGCCAGTCCAGGATGGCGCGGGGCAGGGCGTGGCCCTGCAGCGCCAGATCCTCCAGCACCTTGACGTCGGTGGACCAGGCGCCGGCCCCGGTCTTCTTGGCGCCGGGCAGGCCCATCTCGCCGAACAGCACGTCGCCGATCTGTTTGGGACTGCCGAGATTGAAGGGATGGCCGGCGAGCTGGTGGGCGCGCCCTTCCGCCTCCAGCATCTTGACGCCGAACTCGTGGGAGAGCTGGCGTAGGCGATCGGGGTCCACCTTGATGCCGGCGCATTCCATGGTGGCCAGCACCTGCGGCATGGGCCGCTCCAAGGTCTCGTAGACGGTGAGCAGGCGCTCCTTCTGCAGGCGGGGCTTCAGGGCGTGATACAGACGCAGCGTCACGTCGGCGTCTTCGGCGGCGTAGGCGGTGGCGGGTTTCAGCTCAACCTCCGCGAAGCTGACCTGCTTCTTGCCAGCTCCCGCCACCTGCTTGAACGGGATCGGCACGTGGCCGAGGTGCAGCTGGGACAGCTCGTCCATGCCGTGGTGGTGCACGCCGGCGTCCAGCACGTAGGACATCAGCATGGTGTCCTCGATGGGCGCCACGCGCACGCCGTAACGGCTCATCACCGCCATGTCGTACTTGGCGTTCTGGGCGACCTTGAGCACGGTGGGGTCTTCCAGCAGCGGCTTCAGCCGTTCGATGGCTTCCTGCAGCCCGAGCTGGGTCCAGTGCTCGCGCTCGGTGAGGTCGAGCCCTGCGGCGGCGCAGTGGCCCAGCGGGATGTAGGCGGCCTCGCCCGGCGTGATGGCCAGGGAGATGCCGCATAGGCCCGCGTTCGAGCAGGAGAGGGCGTCAGTTTCGGTGTCGAAGGCGATCACGCCCGCTTCGGTCGCCCTCGCGATCCAGGCGTCCAGAGTCGCCAGATCCTGGATGCAAACATAGGTCTCCGGGTCGATCTTCACCGCCTCGGGCGCAAGCTTGGCGGGCGTAGCGGCGCGCGCGGGCAGGCCGGCCATCTCGCCGACGCGCAGCGCCAGGCTCTTGAAGGTCATCTGGTCCAGGAAGTCGGACAGCACCTTGGGGTCCGGGGCCCGCACGACGAAGTCCGACACCGGATCGGGCACCGGCGCGTCATCGGCCAGCGTCACCAGTTGGCGGGACACGCGCACCTGGTCGGCGAAATTGATCAGCGTCTCGCGCCGCTTGGGCTGCTTGATCTCGTGGGCGCGCTCCAGCAGCGTGTCGAGGTCGCCGTATTCGGTGAGCAGCTGGGCGGCGGTCTTTATGCCGATGCCGGGGGCGCCCGGCACGTTGTCCACGCTGTCGCCGGCCAGCGCCTGGACCTCGATGACCTTCTCGGGGGGGACGCCGAACTTCTCGATCACCTCGGCGCGGCAGATCTTCACCTGCTTGACGGGGTCGAGCAGGCATGTCTGCTCGTCCACCAGCTGCATCAGGTCCTTGTCGGAGGAGACGATCACCACCTCGCCGCCGGCGCGGCTGACCTGGCGGGCGTAGGTGGCGATGACGTCGTCGGCCTCGTAGCCCTCCAGCTCGATGGCCGGCACCCCGAAGGCCCGCGTCGCCTCGCGGATCAGCGGGAACTGAGGGATGAGGTCGGCGGGGGGCGGCGGACGGTGGGCCTTGTACTGGTCGTAGAGCTGGGAGCGAAAGGTCTTCTCGCTGGCGTCGAACACTACCGCTAGGTGGGTCGGTGCGCTCAGGCCCTTGCCGTCGTCCCCGTCCCGGGTGTCGCAGATCAGCTTCCACAACATGTTGCAGAAGCCCGACACCGCGCCCACCGGCAGGCCGTCCGACTTGCGGGTCAGCGGCGGCAGGGCGTGGAAGGCGCGGAAGATGTAGCCCGATCCGTCCACCAGGTAGAGCCGCATGGGCTTGGCGGGATCGACCTCGACGGGGGTGGTGATCTCGACGTCCGCGTCGGCCTCGGACGGGTCCAGCAGGGTGATGTCGGTCATGGCGCCAAGATAGGCCGCAGCTCGCCGCCGGTCACCCCTGGATCGGGAGCGGCGAGGTTCAGCGCCTGACCGGCGGCGACATCAGCCGCGGTCCAGACGGCAGGTTCCGGTCGCGCCTCCGCTTCATCCCGGGGAACGGTCGCTGACCGGCTCTACGCCGGGCATGCGTTCCCGGTCAGGCTCGCGCATGTCGTCGCGGGCGCCTCGCCATCGGGGACGCCTTGGCTGCGGGCGGCGTCGCCAACCTCCGCCAGAGCCACGATCAGGGCCGGCGCGATCGCCGCCGCCATGAGTTCCGGGCCCGTCAGCCCGATCAGCATCATCAGGGTCGGGGCGAGCCAGGCCACCACGTAGGCGGCGCTGCGGAACGGGGTGAGCGGGGTGTCGGCGCAGAGCCGCCACGCCAGCATGGCCGACATCGCGGTGAGGTCGTAATTGAAGGCGTAGGGCGTCGCCAGCGGGGTGGCGAGCGCCACCACCAGCGCACGGAGGGCTGGGCTGCGGGTGCGCCGGACCGCCCAGCAGCTCGCCGCTATGACCGTCAGGCTAGCCGCACCCTGCACCGCCCACGCGGGGCCATAGGCGACGCCGTCGAAGCGGGCCAGGGCCATGACCGAGGCCATCATCGGCGTGTAGAAGCCGGCGAAGTCGTGCAAGAGGTAGGTCTGGTAGCCACGCGTCACGGTCAAGAACAGGCGCCAGGGTTCGACGCCGAAGGCCAGGACGGAGATAGCCGCCAGACCCAGCGTGGTCGCGACCGCTGCGGCGATGGTCCGCCAGGCGCCGAGGCTCAGCAGCACGAAGGCCAACACGAAGCCAAGGTGCGGCTTGGTGGTCAGCAGCCCGAAGAGCAGCCCCGCCAGCAGAGGCCGGCGTTGCAGCGCCCCCAGTCCTCCCAGCATGAGTGCGGCGGTGACGAAACCGTTCTGCCCGGCCACGATGTTGATCAAGGCCGCGGGCGCGAAGACCAGCAACACCAGGGCGATCCGACGCCGCGCCGGCGGCACGAAGCGGAGTGCGACCGCCAGATAGATGAGCAGGAAGCCCACCGTCCACACCGCCAGGGCGACGAAGTAGGGCAGCGCCGCGAAGGGCGCGAGCAGCAGCAGCGCTGTCGGCGGATAGCTTCAATTATGGAAGGGCAGCGGTCGCCCGAACTCCACACCGATCAGGTGGGCGTAGGCGCGGAGATCGAACAGTTTCAGCACCCGGCCGCTGAACGCCAGCCGCGGGCCGACCCAGTCGTTGATGAAGTCGCGACCGATCTGATAGCTGGAAACGTCCATTCCGCCGTGAGCTGGCCAATAGACCGTCTTCACCATCGGCGCGATCACCATCACGGAGATCACCGTCAGGAGCAGGGCGCGCGTTTTGAGCGTCGATTCGGTCATGGGCTGACGAGGCGGTGAGGAGTGCTGTAAGCTCCCATTTCATCGTTAAGGTTGAGTGACCGCGCGCTCGGATGCGGCCCGCTTAGCGGCGCGCCGCCACGCATCCCGGAAGGGTGCTGAGGTCGGCGCCGAAAGCCTTCACCCGCGGCGCATAGGCGGGATCGCAGCTGGCCAGCACGACGCCGTGAGGCTGGGTCGAAAGCGCGCCCGGCGTGATGCGCGCCACGTCCATGCCGCGCGAGTTGGCCAGCAGCCGGTAGAAGTCCAGTTGGGGGGCGTAGTCGGGGGCGACGCCTGCGGCGACGACGCCCGGTCCCACGACGCCGCCCTCCACCACCCGCACCGATCTCACGCCCTGAGCGGAGAGCGCCTGGAAGAGTTCGCCGTAGCGGGCCTGGGGATAGAATTCCTGCGTGGGCAGCCAGATCAGCCGCGCATAGGCCGATTGCGCGCCGATCGCACCCAGCACGAGCGCGAGCAGGAGATAGGCGACCCTCGGCGTCAGTATGCGCAGCTTTCCGCGCGCGCTGGCGTGCGTGAGGGCTCTAATCCCCTCACGCACGCCGATGGCGGTCGAGATGGCGATGAACGGGCCGGCGGTGAAGCCGTAGTGGTTCAGTTTGGTGGCGCTGAAGCTCAGCACCGTCAAGATGGCGGCCGTCACGCAGAGGCTGAACACCAGCGCCAGCCGCGCAGATCCGCGCGCGCTGAGCAGGGCCAGCGGCGCCGCCGCGGCCAGCAGGCCGCCGCTGAAGGCCCCGTCCACGAAGAAACGCTGCAGGTAGTACCAGGGTGGCCCGCTGTGGCGGTCCAGGGCGCTGGTGAAGCGGCCGGACACGTCGTTGAACATCACCGCCCTGAGATATCCCGGCGCGGCATGCTCGCGCAGGAGGAAGTAGGCCGCCGCGAGGCCGAGCGCGAGCGCCCCGGCCGCCGCATACCAGGGACTCTGCAGCGGGCGTCTCCAGCGGCGGTGGATCACCAGATAGAGCGGCACGCCAAGGCCCGGCAGCAGGGCCGCCACGCTCTTGGTCAGGACCGCCGCGGCGACCAGGCCGCCGGCCGTCAGCACCGCCACCGCGCCCGGCCGGCGCCGGTGCAGGGCGAAGAACAGGACGTAGAGGTAGCCTGTGGTCAGGAAGCCCAGCAGGGCCTCGTAGTCGGCGGTGCGGGCCCCGTGCTTGGCGAAGAACAGCACGCTCAGCGCCAGCAGCCCGGTCGCAAGGGCCGCCGTCGGAAAGGAGTGGGTCACCCGGCGGGTGAAGGACAGGACCAGGGCCAGGACGCCGAGCGCCGAGAGCATCGAGGGCAGGCGCATCGACCCTTCCGAGACGCCGAACAGCGACATGGAAAGGTCCATGAGCCAGATCAGCAGCGGGGGCTTGGTGTTCCACAGATCGGGCTGGAAGCCATAGGTCGTGATCAGCCGCAGGTGGCCGGACAGGTGCATCTCCAGCGCGTTCACCGCCATGCGCGACTCGTCCCACAGCACGATCGGCGCGGTTCGAAGGTCGAAGAACAAGAAGCCCGCACAGGCGGCCAGGACCAGGGCGCCGGAGAGCCGGCGGGGAAGGAACCGGGCCCGCAGCCGGGCCGCAGGCGTGGCGGCGATCAGGGCCATGGCGTCCTGGCGTCAGCGGAGGCCCGATCCTGGAGGCTCAGGGTGAAGAAAGCCTGAGCAGCAGGGGCCGCGCGCCCGCCCGGCCGGCCGTCGCCCCTTGAACCGGAGCGCCGTAGGCCCTTTAACGCCGCGCACTTCATCTCCGAGGATCTCCATGGCCGACACCCGCCCCGTGAAGAAGGTCGTGCTCGCCTATTCGGGGGGGCTCGACACCTCCATCATCCTGAAGTGGCTGCAGACCGAATATGGCGCGGAGGTGGTGACCTTCACCGCCGACCTGGGCCAGGGCGAGGAGCTGGCGCCGGCGAAGGCCAAGGCGCTGCTCCTGGGCGTCAAGCCCGAAAACGTGTTCATCGAGGACCTGCGTGAAGTGTTCGTGCGCGACTACGTCTTCCCGATGTTTCGGGCGAACACGGTCTATGAGGGCCAGTACCTGCTGGGCACCTCCATCGCCCGGCCTCTGATCGCCAAGACCCAGATCGAGATCGCGCGGAAGACCGGCGCGGACGCGGTCTGTCACGGGGCCACAGGCAAGGGCAACGACCAGGTCCGTTTCGAACTCGGCTACTATGCGCTGGAGCCCGACATCCACGTCATCGCGCCCTGGCGGGAGTGGGCGTTCAGGAGCCGCGAGCAGCTGCTCGACTTCGCCGAGAAGAACCAGATTCCGGTGGCCAAGGACAAGCGGGGGGACGCGCCTTTCTCGGTGGACGCCAACCTGCTGCATTCGTCTTCCGAAGGGAAGGTGCTGGAGGACCCGAGCGTGGAGGCGCCGGAATTCGTCCACCAGCGCACCATAGCGCCGGAGGACGCCCCCGACCGGCCCACGATCTTTACGATGGAGTTCGAGCGCGGCGATCCCGTCGCCGTAGACGGCGAGGCGCTTTCGCCGGCGGCCCTGCTGACGCGGCTGAACCAGCTGGGCCGCGACAACGGGGTGGGGCGGCTGGACCTGGTGGAGAACCGCTTCGTCGGCATGAAGTCGCGCGGCGTCTACGAGACACCCGGCGGAACCATCCTGCTGGCCGCGCACAGGGGGATCGAGTCGATCACGCTGGACGGCGGCGCGATGCACCTGAAGGACGAGATCATGCCGCGCTATGCGAGCCTGATCTACAACGGTTTCTGGTTCTCGCCGGAGCGCGAGATGCTGCAGGCCCTGATCGACAGGAGCCAGGAGAAGGTGACCGGCCAAGTGCGGGTGAAGCTCTACAAGGGCAACGTCACCGTGATCGGGCGGGAATCGCCGTTCTCGCTCTACGACCAGCAGCTGGTCACCTTCGAGGAGGGCTCGGTCGCCTACGACCAGCGCGACGCCGCGGGCTTCATCCGGCTGAACGCCCTGCGCCTGCGGGTGCTGGCGCAGCGCGACCGGCTCAACGCTGGCTGAGCGGGTCCAGGCGCACGAAGCTGTAGCGGTCGCGCACGACGTCCTGGAAGAAGCGCCCCTTCGACCCAGCCGCCAACAGACGCCGGTAGGTGAGGGGCGGCACGTCGAGATAGGCGTACCACTCGCCGCTGATGAGGCGCACGAACAGGATCCGGTTCGAGGGCTCGTATTCAGCGCGGCTGATGGCGTCTGAGTCGAGGGCGGGCATGGGACGGAAACGGCGCCGGGCGAGGGCGGCTCCGGCGCCTTCGTCTTAGGCGCCCTGCGCCTGGGCGGCGAACACGGCGGCAGCGGCGGCCCGCCGTTCCGCCCGCGGCACGATCCCGCGAAACGGTTGCTTAAGGCTGTGCTCCGTTTCCTTCCGTGCACAGGACGCGAGGAGTTCAGCCGATGAGGACGGACGAGTTCGAGACCCAGCTGAAGGGTGGCCGCCTGACCACCGCCGAGGTGCTCTACTACATGCCAGACCACCCCAAGCTGCTGCAGAGCTTCATGTGGCAGACCCTGGACGTGGCGCCGGACTATCCCCGCGTGCATAGCTTCCTAGACTACTGGCGAAAGGAGATCCAGGCGGTGATCCACTCGGTGCGGCTGAGCACGATGGGCATCGTCACGCCGGCCCGGGTGCGTTTCGCCGACATGGTGGGCGTCCTGAACTGAGGCGGGCGTCGCCGCCCTCGGAACAAGGCCGTCGGCTTTCTATTTACTCTGTCGAAGGCCCGAGTCCGGGTCGGAGATAGATTGCATGAAGCGCGCCCTGATCGCCGTGGCCGCGGCGGCGCTCACCCTGTCCGCCTGCGAGACGGCAACGCCGTACCAGCCCATCGCGGCCCAGAGGGCCAGCACGTCCGGCGGCTACAGCGAGCAGCAGATCGAAGCCAACCGCTGGAAGGTCGACTTCTCCGGCAACTCTCTGACCTCGCGCCAGACCGTGGAGCGCTACCTGCTGTTCCGCTCGGCCCAGCTCACCCTGGCCCAGGGGTTCGACTGGTTCCAGGCGGTGGATCGGCATACCGAGCGCAAGACCGACTACTACGGCGACGCCGATCCCTTCTTCGGCGGCTGGGGCGGCGGACCTTCCTGGAGCCTTTACAGGTCGGGATTCGGCTGGGGTTCGGGCTTCGGCGGTTATGGCGGGTTCGGCGGCTTCGGCTACGGGGACGGGTTCGGTGGTGGCGCGTTCGACATCGACCAAGTCAGCCGCTATCAGGCCACCGTCGAGGTGCTGATGGGCCATGGCCCCAAGCCCACCAACAACCCGCACGCCTATGACGCCCGCTCGGTCATCGAGCACCTGCAGGGGACGATCCAGTACCCCAAGGCCTGACCGGACGCTGAGCGCATGGACAACCGGATCGCCCTCGCCTTGCACGGGGGCGCCGGGGCCCGTCGCCACCGCGACTACGCCCGTGAGATCGCCCACATGCACGGGCTGGTCGAGGCGGGGCGCGATCGCCTGAGGGGCGGCGCATCCGCCCTGGACGTGGTGGTGGAGACAATCCAGGCGCTGGAAGGGTCGGGCCTATATGTGGCTGGGCGCGGCGCCTCGCCCAACACCGCCGGCCGCTACGAACTGGACGCCGGCCTTATGGACGGCGCGACGGGGGAGGCCGGGGCCGTGGCGGCGCTGGAAGGTTTCGAGAGCCCGATCCTGGCGGCCCGCGCGATCATGCGCGCCACACCCCACGTCATGCTGGTGGCGGAGGGCGCCGGCGGCTTCGCGCGGTCACAAGGACTGGCGGAAATCGTCGATGCGGCAAGCTGGTTCACCCGGGCCGGTCTGGAGGAATCGAACCACCCGCCGGGCGGGGCCCTCGCGCACGGCACCGTCGGCTGCGTGGTGCGAGACGCTCAGGGGCGGCTGGCGGCCGGCACGTCGACCGGGGGGGTGTTCGGCAAGCTCGCCGGCCGGGTGGGCGACACCCCCATCCCGGGCGCCGGCGTCTGGGCCGACCGCAGGGTGGCGGTGTCCTGCACAGGGCAGGGCGAGTATTTCATCCGCACCGCCGCGGCAGTCCAGGTGGCCATGCGCCTGCGCTTCGCCGGCGAGCGCCTGTCGGAAGCGGTCCGCGGCGTGCTGGACGAGATCGCCACCCTGGGCGGCGAGGGCGGCCTGATCGCGGTGGAGGCGGATGGCGGGATCGCCATGCCCTTCGTCTCGGAAGGCATGAAGCGCGCCGCCCTGCATCCCGATGGCCGGATCGAGGCCGCGGCCTTCTAGAATCGCTCTGGCGTCAGGCGGCCTGGACCGTTGGCGACTTAGGCGTCTCCCGGCCGTCCAGGTCCAGCGCGCCGCTGCGCACCGCCTCCACCATGCGGCGCATGCGGCGGAGTTCGCGCCTGAGGCCCCGGCCGGTGACCAGCTGGCGCTTCAGCCGGGGGCTGAGCGTCTGGACTTCGGCCCACATCTCGCCAAAGCAGCGGTGGTCGCAGGCGCGGCGCAGGTCGCGCGGGCTGACCCGCAGCCGCTCGGTCCAGTCGGAGTCGCAGATCGCCTGCGCACCGCCGGCCGTCCACAGAGCCCGCAGCCGCCGCCGCCAGAGCGCGCGGCGGAAGGTCACGATGGTGAGCTCCAGCATCTCGTCGCAGGCATGGTCTGGCTCGCCCCGCAGCCGGATTGCGTCGGACAGCCCGCCAAGCGCCCGTCCGTCGGTGCGGGCCGAGGTGACGACCTGGACGTCCAGGCTGTGGCGGATGCGGCCATCGACGCGGCGGACCATCTCGAACAGAGCGCGGTCCTCGCCGACGGGGCGCGGCGGCAGGCCGCCGATCCGGCGGTAGGTCGCCGCGGTGATCGCCGCCGACGCGCCGCAGTTCTGGTTGTGGCACGGCCAGGGGTCGTGCGGATCGGGATCGACGCGGGCGACCATCTCGGCGCCGAGCTGCTGGAACTCCCATTCCAGAGAGCCGCGCTCCAGGATCTCCGGCGGCAGCTCGATCAGCTCGGTGGGGTCGGCCATGACGTAGCCGGCGACGGCGTCCGCGCCAGCCGCGATCTCGCGCCGGTTGGCGGCGACCCAGTCGGTCTCCACCAAAGTGTCGGCGTCGGTCGTGAGGATCAGGCCCTCTGGCTGCACCAGGTCCGCCGCCGCTTCCATGGCCAGCCGGCGCGCCCAGCCGGCGTTGGCGTAGGCGGGGGGCAGGTCCACTTCTCGCACTTCGATGCGGAAGGGCAGCTCGCCGGCCAGGGCGCGGACCCGCTCCAGGGTCGAGTCGCAGGTGTTGTTCAGCAGAAGCACGACCGCCAGATCGTCGAACTCCACCTCCGTCTGCCCGGCCAGGGCGCGCAGGCAGGAGTCGATGCGCGCCTCCTCGTCCTTCACCGGCACCGCGACCACCGCACTGGGCGTCGCCTTGGAGCACGGGCCGAGGCTCTCGGCGCGGATGGCGAAGCTTACGTGGGAAGTGGCCGTCATCTAGTTGCGCGCTCTCGTGCCGTTCCGGCGAGGAGGAGGTGTGCAGGGCCGCTCACGGCAGGAGCGGGAACGCCGCGGCGCCGTCCAGCCTCGCGCCGGACACGGACTCGCCGTCATGAAGCTCGTGGATCAACCGAGAGGCCCCCGTACGCGATCATCCCTGCGGGAGCCAGTCTTCCCCACGAGGCGAGCGCAAGGGTAGGGGGCTTGGCCGTCAGGATCAAGTCGCCTCAGCCCTGATCGGCCAGGAACAGGCCCCTGCGCAGAGGGACGGGCGGCTGGCTGTCCTCAGCCAAAGCGGCCGGTTATGTAGTCGGCGGTGCGGGTGGCCTTTGGGTTGTCGAACAGGCGGTGGGTGGGGGCGAACTCGATCAGGCGGCCAAGATACATGAAGGCGGCGTGGTCGCTGATCCGGGCGGCCTGCTGCAGGTTGTGGGTGACGATGACGATGGTGTAGTCGCGCTTCAGCTCCACCAGGGTCTCCTCCAGCTTGGCGGTGGAGATGGGGTCCAGCGCGGACGCAGGCTCGTCCAGCAGGATCACCTCGGGCCGCACCGCCACCCCGCGCGCGACGCATAGCCGCTGCTGCTGGCCGCCGGAGAGGCCTTGGCCTGAGGTCTTCAGCTTGTCCTTCACCTCATCCCAGAGTGCGGCGCGGCGCAGGCTCTCCTCGACGCGTGCGTCCATGTCGGCCTTGGACAGCTTCTCGTAGAGCTTCACGCCGAAGGCCACGTTGTCGTAGATCGACATGGGGAAGGGGGTCGGCTGCTGGAACACCATGCCGATCTTCGAGCGCAGCTCGGTCAGGTCGACCTTGCGGTCCAGCATGTTCTCGCCGTCCAACAGCACCTCGCCCTCGGCCCGCTGGCCGGGGTACAGCGCATAGATGCGGTTCAGGGCGCGGAGCAGGGTGGACTTGCCGCAGCCGGAGGGGCCCATCAGGGCGGTCACGGCGTTGCGGGTGAAGGGGATGCTGATCTCGTACAACGCCTGGTTCTTGCCGTAGAAGAAGCTGAGTTTCTTCGTCTCCAGCTTGATCCTGTCGGCGGGGATAGGCTCGACGAAGCTCTCGAAGGTGAGGTTCGCAGCATTCTTGCTGGCCGAACTCTGCGCCGCGGCGGGGGGCGACGGGTTCGGGTCGGTGGTGACGGGCTGGACGAAGCTCATGAGCGTTTCTTCTCGGCGGAGAGCGCGCGGACGACGATGTTGGCGCCCAGTACCGCCAGCGTGATCAGCAGCGCGCCGACCCAGGCCAGCCGCTGCCAGTCGTCATAGGCGCTGAGCGCATAGTTGAAGATGATGGTCGGCAGGTTGGCCATCGGCTTGGTCATATTCCAGCTGAAGAACTGGTTGTTCAGGGAGGTGAACAGCAGCGGCGCCGTCTCGCCGGAGATGCGGGCGAAGGCCAGCAGGGCGCCGGTGATGATGCCCCCCGCCGCCGCCCGCCACATGATCTGGCGGATGGTGGTCCAGATCGGCGCGCCGAGCGCCACGCCGCTCTCGCGGAGCTGGCGGGACTGCAGCTTCAGCACGTCCTCGGTGGTGCGGGTCACCACGGGGGCGGCGAGCAGGGCCAGCGCCAGGGCGCCGGCGAAGCCGGAGAAGCCGTGCAGGGGCTTCACCGCGAGCTGGTAGATGAACAGCCCGATCAGGATGGAGGGCGCGGACAGCAGCACGTCGTTGGTGAAGCGCACCAGCTTGCCGTAGGGGCTTTCGGCCGCGTATTCGGCGAGCCAGGTGCCCGCCAGCACGCCCACCACCACCGCGATCACCATGGCGCAGGCGCAGAGCATCAACGATCCCACGATGGCGTTGGCCAAGCCGCCGGGCGAACCGGGGGCTGGGGTGCTCATGGTGAAGACCGCCAGGTTCACCCCGCCGATCCCCTTCACCACCAGCGAGACCAGGATCGCCACCAGGAAGACCAGGGCCAGCCCGGTGCAGGCGGTGCAGGCCGCGACGAACAGGCCGTTGGCGAGCTTGCGGGAGGCGCGGCTGCGGCCGGGGCGTGAGGCTGAGGCGGCCATCAGGCGTGGTCCCGCTGGCCGAGCAGGGTGCGGGCGATCGCCAGCACCGCGAAGGTGATCAGGAACAGCACGAACCCAAGCGCCAGCAGGGCCGAGGTGTGCATGTCGCTGGTCGCCTCAGCGAACTCGTTGGCGATGGTGGAGGCGATGGTGGAGCCGCCGTCGAACAGGCCGGTGGGGAAGCCGTGGCTGTTGCCGATGACGAAGGTCACCGCCATGGTCTCGCCGAGCGCGCGGCCGAGGCCCAGCATCACCGCGCCGATGGCGCTCTTGCGCACGTGGGGCAGGGTCACCGACCAGACCACCTCCAGCGAGGTGCAGCCCACGCCGTAGGCGCTCTCGCGGAGCTTGACGGGGACAGTCAGGAACAGCTCGCGGAGCGTCGCGGCGATATAGGGCAGGATCATGACGGCCAGGATCACGCTCGCCATCAGCAGGCCCGAACCGTTGGGCACGCCGGAGAACAGCGTCTCCCAGATCGAGCCGGGGGGCGCGGCGGACATTAGCGGCAGCTCGACGTACCTGGCGAAGAGCGGCGCCAGTACGAACAGGCCCCACATGCCGTAGACGATCGACGGCACGCCCGCGAGCAGCTCCACCGCCGTCCCGATCGGGCGGCGGAGCGCGCGGGGGCAGAACTCGGTGAGATAGACCGCCACCCCAAAGGAGAGCGGCAGGGCGATCAGCAGGGCCAGGGTGGCTGTGATCAGGGTGCCCACGATGGGACCGGCCCCGCCGTAATCCTCGGTGACCGGGTTCCACACCGTGGAGGTGAAGAACTTCAGCCCGAACTTGGAGAAGGCCGGCCAGCCGCCGATCAGCAGGGAGGCGAGCACGCCCGCGATGGCCGCCAGCAGCGTGGTCGCGGCCGTCAGACATAGGATGCGGAAGACAGGATCGAAGCGCGCGCCGACAGGCGCCGCCCGCTTCAGACTGCCCGCGGTCGTGTCGGCCATGAGAAGTTGGTCCGTACAGAGCGAAGCCGCCGGACTACAGGAGCCCGGCGGCCAGAGTCGACGCTTATCGGGGCTTGTACGAGGAACTCACTTCGGTGGCCCAGGCGTGGCGGACCATCGCCTTCACATTGCCGGGCAGGGGCACATAGGCCAGCTGGTTGGCCATGCCGTCGCCGTTGGCGTAGCACCAGTCGAAGAACTTCAGCACCTCGCCGGTGGCGCCGGGGTTGGAGGGATGCTTGTAGACCAGGATGAAGGTCGCGCCCGCGATCGGCCAGGCGCCGGCGCCCGGCTGGTCGAGCAGGCTGGGGGCGAAGCCGTTGGAGGCCTCCCAATTGGCGTGCGCGGCTGCGTTGGTGAAGCTCTGCTCGTTGGGGGCGACGATCGCGCCGTCGCGGTCGGCCATGTCGGCGTAGGACAGGTTGTTGTTCTTGGCGTAGGCGTACTCGACATAGCCGACCGATCCCGGCGTCTGCTTGACGAAGGCGGCGACGCCGTCGTTGCCCTTGCCGCCCTGGCCCGTCGGCCACTGCACGCTGTCGCTGGCGCCGACCTTGGAGGCCCAGTCCGGGCTCACCGCCTTGAGGTAGGAGGTGTAGAGGAAGGTGGTGCCCGAGCCGTCAGAGCGGTGCACGACGGTGATCGGCAGGTTGGGGAAGCGCTTGCCAGGGTTCAGCCGCGCGATCTGCGGATCGGTCCAGCGCTTGATGTTCCCGAGATAGATTTGCGCCAGCACCGGGCCGGTCAGGTGCATTTCGCCCGGCGTCACGCCCGGCAGGTTCACCACCGGCGTGATGCCGACAATGACGGTGGGGAACTGCATCAGGCCGTGGCTGGCGAGGTCGGCGGCCGCCAGGGGCTTGTCGGAGGCGCCGAAGTCCACGGTCTTGGCCTCGATCTGCTTGATGCCGCCGCCGGAGCCGATGCCCTGGTAGTTCAGGCTCGTGCCGCTCTTGGCGCGATAGGCCTCCGCCCATTTCTGGTAGATCGGGGCGGGCGCGGTGGCGCCGGCGCCGGAGATGGTGGCGGCTCCCGCCGCGGTCGCGCCCGTGAGCAGCGCCGCGCCGACGGCGACCGCAAGCATCCTGGTCATGGCTGTTCTCCTTCGGCGCGGACCCCCGTCGCCCTGCGGGTCCAGTATATCGCGCCTGTCACAGTTCGATGACGGACGATGCGCGACACGGCCCGTGGCGTGACAGCGGGCTTGGCCATGCGTCTCAGGCTCTCCGGCGCCGGGATTCGACACCTTTATGGATCAACTCGCCAGAGGCCGCCGGGTTCGCCGGCCGGGTCGCAGCGGCCACCTCTTGGAGGGCCGGGCTTGAACTCCGCCCGCGCATTCGGCATTCGCCGCGCGTAAGCTTCGCCGTAGGATGTCGCGGTGGCTTGCACAGGCGGGGGACGAGGTTTGCTGCTTCAACCGGGCCAGACCTGCTGGCGTACCGCCATGGCCAGCCGCGCCACGGTGATCCTGGACACCCAGGACTATTTCCGCGCCGCCAAGGCCGCGATGCTGAAGGCGCAGCGCTCCATCTATCTGCTCGGCTGGTCCTTCGACCCCCTGACCCAGCTGACGCCGGACCACACCGGCGGCGGGCCGGTGGACGACCAGGCCGGGCCGTTCCTGCGCGAGCTCGCCTGCACCAACCGCCAGCTCGACGTGCGCATCCTGGTGTGGAAGTCCGCGCTCCCCGTTGCGGCCTCGCAGCACTTCTTCCCGCACCGGGCGCGGGCCTGCTTCAAGAACACGCCGGTGAGCTTCCGGCTCGATTCCAGCGTGCCGCTGGGCGCCTGCCACCACCAGAAGGTGCTGGTGATCGACGACGCTCTCGCCTTCTGCGGCGGCGGCGACATGTCGACCGACCGCTGGGACACCACCGAGCACCTGGACGGCGACCAACGGCGGCACATGCCCTCGGGCGGGGTGCACGATCCCCGCCACGAGGTGATGATGATGATCGAGGGCGAGGCCGCCGCCATGATGGGCGACCATTGCCGCCGTCGCTGGAAGCGCTCCAGCGACGCCGACATCCCGCCGCGCGACCCGGCCGCCGCGCCGGCGCCGTCGCCCTGGCCCGACCATGTAGAGTCGCAATTCCACAACGTGCGGATCGGCCTCGCCCGCACCGAGCCGGCCTGGCGCAAGCAGCCGGAGGTGCGCGAGAGCGAAGCGCTGCACCTCGCCGCCATCAAGGCGGCCAAGCGATACATCTACATGGAGAACCAGTACGTGGCCTCGCCGGCGATGGGCGAGGCGCTGGCCGCTCGGCTGGGCGAGGAAGACGGCCCGGAGGTGGTGGTCGTGTCCACCGAGCACAGCCCGAGCTGGTTCGACCGCATGACCATGGACAAGACCCGCTCGGCCCTGATCCGCCGCCTGCAGGGCGCCGACAGGCACGGCCGCTTCCACGCCTTCTGCCCCGAGACCGACGCCGGCCGGACAGTGATCGTCCACGCCAAGTGCACTCTGATCGACGACGTGATGCTCCGCGCCGGCTCCACCAACCTGAACAACCGCTCCACCGGCTTCGACACCGAGTGCGACATCGCCATCGAGGCGGAGCAGGACGACACAGCCACTCGCGCCGCCATTCACCGCCACCGCTGCACCACGATCGGCCATTTCCTGAACCGCTCGGGCGACGAGGTGCAGGCCGCCGTCGAGCGCACCGGTTCGCTGAACAAGGCGATCGAGGCGCTGGACACCGGGCCGCTCCGGCGGCTGCGGCGGCTGGGCCCGGTGAAGATCGGCCCCATCGCCGGCCTGATCGCCGCCTACCACCTGGGTGAGCCGGTGACGCCGGCCGACAGCTGGCGGCCATGGCGGCGGCGGCGCGACCTGCGCGCGGGCCTCCGCAAGTTCGCCCCCGAGCTGGCCGAGGCGCCGCTGCTCACCGACAAGAAGGCCGGCGTCAGCGAGCCGGCCCGCTCCGGCGAGCACCTGGGCGAACCGCCCAAGCCCTCGCTCAAAGGCGAGGACTTCATATCGAGTGAGTGAAGGCAATCCGCCCGACAGCCGAGCGCCCTTCCGCCCTTTGGAGAAGCTAGCGATGGCCACCGATCTCAGAAGCCTTTACGGCGAATACATCACAGCGCTGAACGAGCGACGGCTTGGCGACATGGATCGCTTCGCACACGACGAGCTGACCTTTAACGGAGATCCGGTATCGCGGGACGACTATGTCGCCAGCATCGCCAGTCATCTGGACGCCGTGCCCGATTTCCATTGGCATGTGGAAGATTTGGTGATCGAGGGTGATCACGTGGCCGTGCGGTTAGTGGACCATGGGACGCCGGCGAAGGAGTGGCTAGGGCTTCAGCCGACAGGTGCGCGGGTGGAGCTAACCGAGTACGCCTTCTATCATTTTCGTGACGGTCGGTTCGAGCACATGTGGTATCTGCTCGATTACCAAGGCGTTCAGCGCCAGCTGGGCTCCCGTTGATCTCGCGTCCTTCCCGCGAGTCTTAGCGGAGGCCCTGCCTTCCCGCCGTCCTTGCAAGCTTCGCCACGCCACGCGATATCTGCGCTCCGAGGCGCGCGGCCGACCAGCCGCCAGCGCTCCCGAATCACGAAAGAAGCCCCTCGATGCGCGATCCCGACATGCTCATGAGCCTGGTCCCCATGGTGGTCGAACAGACCAGCCGGGGCGAGCGGGCGTTCGACATCTTCTCCCGCCTGCTCAAGGAGCGGATCATCTTCCTGACCGGCCCGGTGGAGGACGGCATGGCCGCCCTGATCACCGCCCAGCTGCTCTTCTTGGAGTCCGAGAACCCCAAGAAGGAGATCGCCATGTACATCAACTCACCCGGTGGCGTGGTGACCAGCGGCCTCGCGATCTACGACACCATGCAATACATCCGTTCGCCCGTGGCCACCGTCTGCATCGGCATGGCGGCGTCGATGGGGTCCTTCCTGCTGGCGGCGGGCGAGCCTGGGCACCGGGTGGCGCTCCCCAACGCGCGGATTATGGTGCACCAGCCGTCCGGCGGCTTCCGCGGCCAAGCCTCCGACATCGAGCGCCACGCCGAGGATATCATCAAGACCAAGAAGCGCCTGAACGCGCTCTACGCCAAGCATACCGGCAAGTCGATCGAGGAGATCGAGCGCTCGCTGGACCGGGACAATTTCCTCTCGGCCGACGAGTCAAAGGACTTCGGTCTGGTGGACCACGTCTACGAGAAGCGTGACATCGCCGAGGGCCTGGCGGAGGTCTGAGCTGGACCACGGCGGGGCGGCGGATGAGGGCGCCAGTCCTGCTGACGGCGGCCGTGCTTGCGGCCGCCGCCATTCCCGCGCTCGCCCAGACGCCGGCGGAGGGATCGGTGGTGTTCCAGATCGACCATGTGCGCGACGACACTGGCCACGTGCGGGTGGACATCTGCACCGAGACCACCTTCCTGAAGGAAGCCTGCCCCTACTCAGGCGCGGCGCCCGCGGTGAAGGGTGTGACCACGGTGACGGTCGAAGGCGTGCCTCCCGGCGTCTATGCAGCCCAGGTCTATCACGACCGCAACGACGACCACACGGTCAACCGCGGCCGCTTCGGCATCCCGCTCGAAGGGATCGGCTTCTCCAACAACGCACCTATCGGCCTGCACGGGCCGAAGTGGGTGAAGGCCGCCTTCAGCCACGACACCTCCACCCAGTCCCTGGCGGTGATGCTGCACCACTACGTCTAGGGGGCAGGTTCACGACCGGGCTCACCGAGGAGGGCGGGCTCGTCAGGTCACGACATCGGGCGTCTTGCGTCCCGTCCGCTCAGCAATCCCTGCGATCGTATCCGCGGTGTCGGCCAGATTAGCCAGCGCCTGGGTCGGATCCTGGTGCAACTCGCCCTCCGGAGGCTCGTAGCGTTCGATATAGACCCGCAGCGTCGCGCCCGACGTCCCGGTGCCCGACAGGCGAAAGATGACGCGCGAGCCACGCTCGAACATCACCCGCAGGCCCTGGCGCCGGCTGACGGAGCCGTCGGTGGGGTCGTGGTAGGTGAACTCGTCGGCGGCCTGCACCATCAGGGAGCCGAAACGCTGGCCGGGGAGGTGCGGGAGGCGGACGCGCAGGGCGTCCACCAGGGCGTCGGCGGCGGCGCTGTCGATCCCTTCGTAGTCGTAGCGGGCGTAGTAGTTGCGGCCGTACCGCCTCCAGTGCTCGTCCAGGACCTCGACCACCGACTGGCGGCGCACGGCCAGGATGTTGAGCCATAGCAGCACCGCCCAAAGCCCGTCCTTCTCGCGCACGTGGTCGGAGCCCGCGCCCGCGCTCTCCTCGCCGCAGAGCGTCACGCGCCCGGCGTCGAGCAGGTTGCCGAAGAACTTCCACCCCGTGGCCGTCTCGTAGCAGGCGACGCCCAGCGCCTTGGCCACCCGGTCCACCGCGCCGCTGGTGGGCATGGAGCGCGCCACGCCCTTCAGCCCCGCCGCATAGCCCGACGCCAGGTGCGCGTTGGCCGCCAGCACCGCCAGCGAATCCGAGGGCGAGACGAAGCGGCCCCGCCCGATCACCAGGTTGCGGTCGCCGTCCCCGTCCGAGGCTGCGCCAAAGTCCGGCGCTTCGGCTCCCATCATCCGCTCATAGAGGTCGTGGGCGTGCACCAGGTTGGGGTCGGGATGGCCGCCGCCGAAGTCCGGCAGGGGGGTGGCGTTGACCACGGAGCCTTGCGGAGCGCCCAGCCGGCCTTCCAGGATCTCGCGCGCATAGGGGCCGGTGACCGCGTGCATGGCGTCGAAGCTGAGGC
>CAXUEN010000010.1:0-20790 GCA_964249945.1 uncultured Caulobacteraceae bacterium
TGTCCAGCACCACGCCCTCGTCATCCACAGCCCGCCACAGCCAGCGCTTCTCGCCTGCGATCTTCACCACCATCTCGTCGATGTGCCAGCGGCCGGTCGGACGAGGCTGGCGGCGGCGCAGGTTCCTGGCGAACAACGGCCCGAACTTGATCGTCCACATCCTGATCGCCTCGCGGCTGACCTCAATGCCACGTTCCGCCATCAGCTCCTCCACATCGCGGATGCTCAACGTGAAGCGGAAGTACAGCCACACGGCGTAGCGGATCACCTCAGGCGGGAAGCGGTGACGCTTGAAGGAGACGGACATGGGTCGGCGACAGGCTCCTAGGCGCTCAGTCGCTCGTCATACCCGGTCCGGTTTGCCACGAAGCCTGAGGCCGGAGACATGTTAGCGTTAGACTGCCAGCACCCGCTCCGGTTTGCTATATTGGAAGTTCGGGAGAAGGCTCGACTCATAGCCAAACTAATTTCACGCTGGACCGCGGCCTAGATCCGCTAGACCGGATACTCGCCGAAGAGATGCTGTTCGTGGACGAAAAGGTCCGGATCGTGGGCGACCGAGACCCCATCGCGCCGAATCATCTCCTTGTGCTCAGCCGGGAGCGACTGAGAGGCTTCGCTGATGGGATACCGGCAAGCACTGCCGCCCTGAGAGCGCTGCAACAGCATCTGGCGCTTGCTGAAAAGTCGCTGGACGACTGGTTTATTTACGAGCGCGGGCGTGCAAGCTTCTGCACGAGCGGCTTCACCGACGCTCACGCGGATCTCCACATGCTGCCCTTGTCGGCGTTCACTCCCGGGCTTCTCCATGAGCTCGCCGCAGCCGTCGGCGCAGAGCCCTGCGCAGACCTCCATGCCGCTTGGCGGCGTGCCGCCGCCGAGCCCGGTGAGTACCTCGCCTTCGGCGGCCAGGCGGGGCCAGCGTTTCTTCGGCTCGGCGGGACGGCGCTGCTGGGGAAGCGGTTTGTTCGACGGTTCCTTGCCGAGCGACGGGTCTAAGGGCAGTTTCATGACCTCGCCGGAAGAAGACGCCCGCGCTGAGAACGCCCGCAAGTTCATCGCCGAGACGTGGAAACGAGCCCGCATCAACGCGTTTGCGCACCGCATCGCTTACGAAAGAGCGATTAACAAGGCTCGGAGGCTTGATGCTATCCGCACCGCGGCAACGTTGCTAAGCCTGTTCTCGATTATCGGAGTGTACATCCTAACGTCCGCCGATGCGGGGCTAGGTGCTATGATGAGCGATCCTCACCGGAAAGAAGGGGCTCTTTTCGCAACGGTGGCGTCTATCGCGCTGACCTTCGTCTCGCTTTACTTCGACTTCTCTAATACAATTGGCGAGCACAGGGTAGTGGCGCAAGAGCATAAATATTTTCTGGATTCTTTTCAATACATAGCCCAGCGCGCCAGAGAAGCAAAGTGGCCCGACCGCCCATACGAGCAACTCGTCGAACTACTTCATGATTTAGAGAAAGACTTTCAGTTGCTTAAGGCGCGGGGCACTGAACCCACGAACGAGATATTTGAAGAGGCGAACGCCATGTTCTCGAAGATCGCGTCGGAACCGGTGTCCCGCACCGCTCAGAGCTTCCCTACGAGCGTGCCCTCTGCGACAGCGTGACAAGCCCGCCTTGAGGTCCGGCGGCAGGGTGAGGCGCTGAGGCGGAGGCGCGGCCTTCATGTCGACCAGCGTGGGGATGAGGTAAAGCGACTGGCTCGTCTCGTCGACCCCGGCGTGGTGGTCAAAGCCTTTCACGTCCTTGGATGCGTGCAGTTCGGCCCGCACCGGCGCGGAGGCGTGCGCCTCGTCCTCGAATGGTGCGATGGCTTGGTCGAGGTCGACCGCAGTCGCGGACGTCTCCTGGTTGATCCTATCGACGATGAAGCGCGTCGTCGCCGCGTTGCCCCCATGCGCGTTCAGGAAGATGAAGCGGCGGAAGCCGTGCTGAATCAGGCTCTGCGCGGCTTCGAAGTAGACCTTCTCCAGGGTCTCGGCGGAAAGCGTGATCGTGCCGGGAAAGCCCATGTGGTACGGCGAGTTGCCGGGCATCAGTATGGGCGCGACCAGGACATCGGTCTTCTGCGCGATCAGTTCGGCTTCCGCCGTGCCGTTGTAGAAGTCTGTCCCGATCGGCCCTTAGGGGCCGTGCTGCTCCAAGGCTCCCACCGGGATGATGACCATGTCCGTGCGGGACAGCAGCGCCTGCACCTCGGGCCAGGTCATGTCCGGCAGGTAGTTCTTCACCTTTGGCGCACGCCAGAGCGGGTTGGTGGCGGCCGCCGCGTCCGGGGCGGCGAGCACCGGCGCCGCAGGGGCGGCCAGCGAGCTGCAGACCGCGACCGACATCGCAAGCAGACACAGAGAATTGCTCATCATCCCAAGTTCGCCTTTCTCAGCTCTCCGTCGGGCACTGTGAGGTCCAACGTACACAAGCGCCTTGTTCATCTAACTTTGAGCATTTTAGCTCATTGAGAAGCTGCCCGGCTGCCGCGTCTCTCCTGTATTTCTTTGAGGATACGATAACTGCTGCCTCCGATGCAGGAGCAGCAGGGGCGAAGTGCGATCCGGAACATTTGCCCTGACAGTGCCCCTTCTTCCCGCCACCGCGACTTTCTAAGCGTCTGACAGCTTTTTACCCCCGAACATCCCTACGGTAGGGACGACAGCCCACTGAAAACCTGCATCAACAGGCCGAACTCGTTGAACATGAACCACTCCTTGGTGATGAGGCTGTTCTCGAGCACCCAGTGCGTGACGCCCCAGATCGACACCTCGCGTCCAGTGGGTTCGCCGTAGCGGCCTGGGCCCTGATGCACGCCGACCATGCTCCATCGGATGGCGACAAGCTGCCCCTCGCCGGCTGAGCCCATCCAGTAGATGTCGTCGACGGCGAAGTTCAGGTCGGGGAACATGGCCAGCATCGACAGGATGAAGGACTGCAGCTGGCCGGGGCCCTGGTAGATGCGTCCGGCTGTGACCTGGACCTGGACCGAGGGGCTGTAGACCTTGTTGATGATAGCAAGGTTGCGGCGGTTCCAGATCGTGTGCAGCACCGCGCGCGCAAACCCCTCGACGTCTTCGCCCGGGATCTGTGGCCTCGGCATCACGGCGGGCTTGCCCTGGCCGTTCAGGCGCTTGGACTCGCTGCCGAGGAAGTTGTCCGGCAGGGACAGCGGGCCGGCGACCTCGGCCAGCCGGCGGGCGGTCTGCACGACGTCGTAGCCGAGCTGCTGCACCAGGCCCGCGGTGTCGTACACCACATGCTCGTGGTAGATCTCGTTATCGCGCGCCACGCAGTTGGCCATGCACCAGAACTGCACCCGCTTGCCGGTGGGCGGTCCGAAGCGCGTGAAGCCCGTATTGCTCCCGAAGATGCGCGTGCGGTGCGAGGTGTGGAACCCGCTGTCCTCGTCGCCGGCCCAGATCACCTCGTCGGAGACGATGCGGATGTCGGGGAAGGCGTTGTTCATCTGGATGGTGTCGGCCACGATCTTGTCGCGCCCGTACTGCAGGCCGAAGTCGTCCCACACTATGCAGTCGTGACTGTAGGTGTCGTAGATGTAGCCGATGTCCTTTTCTTCCCAGATGCGATGGGTGATCCGCACGATGTAGTCGACGATGTTGACGTAGGTCGGCTCAAACCCCTTCATCGGCTGGGCGACCAGATGCTGGGGCGTTCCGCCGCCGAGGAAGGCGTCCGTACCGCCCCGGCGATAGGCGTCGAGCGAGACGGCGTAGTCGCGTGGCATCTGCCTGACGTCGAGCGTGCGGAACTTGGACCGGGTTTCGACCTGCGGCCCGGCCTCTTCGCGCTCCACCGGCTTCAGGCTCTTAGGCTCGCCCATGGCAACCTCCTTCGTATCGCCCAGAGTCATGCCCGCCGATGACCGTTCGGTCAACGCAACCCGCACCGATCAGGGCAGGATGATGTCCACACCAGCGTCCGCAAGCGCCCCGAGAAGCGCGGGCGGCGGCGCGCGGTCGCTGACCAGCCGGTCGATCTCCGCCAGCGGGCAGACCTGGAACAGGGCTTCGCGGTCGAACTTGGAATGGTCAGCCACCACGGTCAGCGAGCGGGCGCGGGATATCATCGCGCGCGCGACCTCCGCCTCCTCCAGCGCGAAGTCCATGGCGCCGGCCTGGCTCAGGCCACCCACCGTGATCACCGCATGGGCGGCATAGAAGCCGGCGACCTGCACCGCCGCCAGGGCGCCGACCGTCTCGCCCGCCTCGGCCCGGTACTCGCCGCCGATCAGGAACACCTTGGCCGAGGCGCCGAGGATGCGGGCGAGCTCCACGCCGTTGGTGATGACAGTCAGGCCGGCGCGCTCGGCAAGCGCCTCCGCCAGCAGCACGGTGGTGCTGCCGACATCGAGAAACAGGGTGTCGCCGGGTCCAAACAGGCCGGCAGCGAGCTTGGCGATGACCCGCTTCTCGGCCGTCCGTTCCGACATGCGGGCGCTGAAGGGGCCTTCACGGACCTCCGCCGCCACGGCGCCCCCGTGGACCTTGCGGAGGCGCCCTCGTCTGGACAGCTCCGCGAGGTCGCGGCGCACGGTCTCGCGCGAGGCGTTGAGCGAAGCGGCCAGCGCCTCCGTGGTCGCCCGACCTTCCGCTTGCACCATCTCCAGGAGGCGCTCACGCCTGGCTTCCGGGCTCATCTGAGGCCGGACCGTTGACTGAATGTTGACCGTACGGGCATCAGCGTCCTACACTGCGGGCATGCAGCCTATCGTGTGTGGCGCGGCCTCGACAGAGCCGAACGGCGCGTCGGCCGCCACGGTTCATGACGTCGCGGTGATCGGCGGGGGGGTGGTGGGCTGCGCGGTGGCGCGCGCCCTGACGCTCCGCGGTGCGCGCGTGATCCTGCTGGAGAAGGCGGCCGACATCCTCGCCGGCGCCAGCAAGGCGAACAGCGCGCTGCTGCATACCGGCTTCGACGCGCCGCCGGGCAGCCTCGAACTCCAGCTGATGCAGCAAGGCTATGCGGACTACCTGGCGATCCGCGAGCCGATGAACCTGCCCCTGCTGCAGACCGGCGCGCTGGTGGCCGCCTGGAGCGAGGACGACCGCCTGCGGCTGGACGCCATCGAGGTCCAGGCTCGCGGCAACGGCGTCGACGACGTCAGGCGGCTGGATCGGCGCGAAGCCCTGGCGCGCGAACCCGGCCTGTCGCCGGCGATCCAGGCGGCGCTGTGGGTTCCGGGCGAGCATGTCATCGACGCCTGGTCCGCGCCGCTCGCCTACCTGACCCAGGCGGTCGCTAACGGCGCCGACGCCCTGTTCGGGGCGGAGGTCCTGGCCGGCGACTTCGACGGCGAGCGCTGGACCCTGACCACCCCCCGCGGGCCGGTATCCGCAGGGGCGGTGGTCAACTGCGCAGGCCTCTACGGAGATGTGGTCGAGCAGCGCCTGCTGGGCGACGCCAGCTTCGAGATCCGCCCGCGCAAAGGCCAGTTCGTGGTGCTCGACAAGGCGGCGGCCCGGCATGTGGGCGCGATCATTCTGCCCGTGCCCAACGATCGCACCAAGGGCGTGGTGGTGACGCGCACCGTCTACGGCAACGTGCTGATCGGCCCGACGGCGGAGGAGCAGCCTGAGCGCGACCGCGCGCCGGTGGATCGCGACGCCCTGTCCGCCCTGGTGCGCCGGGGCGCCGAGATCATACCGGCGCTGGCGGGCGTGGAGGTCACCGCCGTCTATGCCGGCCTGCGCCCGGCGAGCGACGGCAAGGCCTATCGCATCCGCTCGGACCCGGCGCGCCATTGGCTGACGCTCGGCGGCGTGCGCTCCACCGGCCTGACTGCGGCGCTAGGCCTTGGCCGCTATGCCGCAGACACCCTGGCCGGCGATGCGAGCAGCTGGGCGGCCGTCGCCGCTCCCGTCGTCACCCCCGTGCCGAACCTCGCCGAGCACCTGCCGCGCGACTGGCGGAGCCCCGGCTATGGCGAGATCGTCTGCCACTGCGAGATGGTGACGCGGCGGGAGATCGAGGCGAGCTTCGCTTCCGCCCTGCCTCCCGGCGACTTCGGCGGGCTGAAGCGGCGCACCCGCGCCGCCATGGGCCGCTGCCAGGGCTTCTACTGCGGCGCGCGCCTGGCGGCGCTGACCGAGGGCCGGTTCGACGCCCCGCTCGCCCTGGCGAGCGCGTGAGCGCCGACCTGGAGGTCGAGGCGGCGGTGATCGGCGCAGGCCCCTCAGGACTGGCCTGCGCCATGGCCCTGCGGGCGCGAGGCGTCGGCCGCGTGCTCGTGCTGGAGCGGGAGGCCGGACCCGGCGGGGCCGTGCGCCATTGCGGCCACCCGGCCTTCGGCATGAGGGAGTTCGGCCGGCTGCTGAGCGGGCCGGCCTATGTGCGCCGCCTGCACCGGCAGGCGATCCAAGCGGGCGTGGAGCTTCGCCTGCGCTGCAGCGCGGTGGCGCTGCACGCCGGCGGCCGGCTGGAGGTCGCCACGCCGGACGGCCCGCTTCAGGTCTCGGCGCGGCGGGTCGTGCTGGCGATGGGGGCGCGGGAGACGCCGCGCTCGGCCCGGCTCACGCCCGGAGAGCGTCCGCTGGGCGTGATGAACACCGGGGCCCTGCAGGCGTCGATCTACCTGGAAGGGCTGAAGCCGTTCACGCGCCCGGTCATCGTGGGAACCGAACTGGTCGGGCTCTCGGCGCTGTGGACCTGCATCGGGCACGGTGTTCGTCCGGCCGCGGTGGTGGAAGCCGGCGAGAGACCCACGGCGGGATGGCCGCTCGGCCTGTTCCCCCGCCTGCTCGGCGTGCCGGTGCACTATGGCGCCGAGATCGTGGACATCGCGGGACGACCGCGGGTCCGGTCTGTGGACATCCTCGACGCGGCCGGCGCGCGACATTGCATCGAGGGCGACGGGGTGGTGTTCACCGGGCGGTTCCGGCCAGAGTCCGCCCTGCTCGGAGACGTTGTCGAGACGGACCCTGGGACGGGCGGCCCTAGGATCGACCAGTACGGTCGCTGCTCGGAGCCAAACTACTTCGCCGTCGGCAACCTGCTGCGAGCCGTCGAGACCGCAGGGTGGTGCCATCGCGAAGGCGCCCGCACGGGACGCCGGGTGGCCGACGACCTCGCCGGGCGCCTGCCCGTAGCGGACCGCCAGGTGCCCCTGGAGCGCGGGCGCGGCGTGAAGCTCACCGCGCCCCAGGTGCTGTCCCTGCCCCTCGCGGAAGGGCGTGTGGGCGCGATCCAGGTCCGGGCGTCGGAGGCCCTCAGAGGCCGCCTCGTGCTGCGCGCGGGCGGACGCGCCATCTGGAGCCGGCGGATGCGCCTGCGGCCCGAACGGCGGATACTCACGCCGATGCCCTGCGCGGAACAGCTGGAAGGCTGTACATCACTCAGCCTCGGCCTGGAGTAGCGGAGGAGCCGCCATGCGCGTGGTCGCCGTCGATCAGGGGACGACCAGCACCCGCAGCATCGTGTTCGGGTCCGGCGAGGTGCCCCGCATCGCCCTCGCCTTGCGCCACGCCACGCGCCATCCCCACCCTGGCTGGGTCGAGCACAACCCTCTGGAGCTGCTGGCCAACGTGGAAGCTTGCCTCCAGGCGGCAGGCGAGGTGGACGTCATCGCCCTGGCGAACCAGGGTGAGAGCTGCCTGGCCTGGGACCGGAACAGCGGCGAGCCGCTCTCGCCCGTGATCGTCTGGCAGGACGGCCGCACCGAGGCGGACACCGCCGCCCTCAAGCGGCAAGGCCTTGAGAGGCTCACTTTGGCGCGCGCGGGCGTGCCGCTGGACCCCTACTTCTCCGCCTCCAAGCTCGCCTGGCTCCTGAAGCACAGCGACGGTGTCAGGGCGGCGCTCGCAGCCGGGCGGCTGCGGCTCGGCACCACCGACAGCTTCCTGCTGCGCCGGCTAACCGGCATCGACGGCACCGACGCGACCACCGCCTCGCGCACGTCGCTGATGGACCTTCGCACGCTGGCCTGGGATGACGAGCTGTGCGGCGCCTTCGGCGTGCCGATGGAGGCGATGGCGCCCATCCGGCCGACCTGCAGCGACTTCGGCGAGTGGAGGGGCCGGTCCGTAGCTGTCTCGGTAGTCGACCAACAGGCGGCGCTGTTCGGCCACGGCTGCCGGCGGCCCGGCGAGGCCAAGCTGACCTTCGGCACCGGCGCGTTCGCGCTGGCCCTGGTGGATGCGCCGCCGGAACGGACGCCCCGAGGCGGCCTGAGCACGACCGTCGCCTGGAGCACGGCGGAGGAGACGCGCTACGCCCTGGAGGCGGGCGTCTACGACGCCGGCGCGGCGTTGGAGTGGGCCGGCCGGATCGGCGTCGTCCCGGACCTCGCCCAACTGGGTGCACTGTCCGGTCCGAACGCCATCGCGCAGGGGCTGGTCTTCGTGCCCGCCCTGTCGGGCCTGGCGTGCCCGCAATGGGATCGCAACGCGACCGGCCTCTGGCGAGGCATGACCACCGCGACCGACCGCGAAGACATGCAGAAGTCGCTGCTGGAGGGGATCGCGCTGCAGACGCGCGAGGTGCTCGAAACCCTGGAACGGGAAATCGCGCTGGGCGCCGCCCTGTCGGTCGACGGTGGCGTAGCCGGCGCGCCCTACTTCCTGCAGTTCCTGGCCGACGTGACGGGCCGCGAGGTCGTCGCCTCGGCGTTCAAGGAACTGACGGCGGCCGGCTGCGCCGGCCTCGCCGGCCTGGACACCCGCGTGTGGACTCACCCACGCACGACCTATGCGCCGGACCCGGGCTCGGCCACGACACGGGACGGCTACATCGCGGCCTATCGCGAGGCGGTGCGGGCCGCCAGACCAGAGCCGCCGATGGTCCGCGCCTGACGGCAGCTACAGCGGGAACTCGATGATCGTGCGGCCGGGCACGCCATCCTCCATCCATCCTAGGGCGTCGTTGACGTGATCAAGGCCGATTCGGGCGCCGATCTGGTGATCGAGCTGCAGCCGCCCTTCCCGATAGAGGGCGAAGATCGCCGTCATGTCCGCCCTCGGCACGCCGCCGCCATAGATCGACCCGACGATCCGCTTCTTGGAGCCGGGGAAGCCCGTCGCGGGGACGGCCAGCTCCGCTCCCTGGGGTGCGATGCCGGCGATCACGATCCGGCCTGCCGGGCGGGTCGCCTCGTAGGCTAGCCGCATCGCAGACGGATGGCCGGTGCACTCCACCGCGCTGTCCACGCCGCGGCCGGCGGTCAGGGCGCGGACCTGATCGGCGGCATCCGGCGCACCGGCGTCGACCACGTGCGTCGCCCCGGACAGGCGGGCCAGCCCGGCGCGGGCCGGATCGATGTCGAGCGCCACGATCGTCCCGGCACCCGCCACCACGGCCGCCTGCAGGGCGTTGACCCCCACGCCGCCTATCCCGACCACCGCCACGCTCTCGCCCGGCGCCACCTGGGCGTCGTTCACCAAGGCGCCGAAGCCGGTCGTCACCGCGCAGCCCACCAGCGCCCCGATCGCGAAGGGCACGTCGTCGGGCAGGGCGACGCAGGCCGCCTCTGGCACGACCGCGTATTCGGCGAAGGAGGAGACGCAGCTGTAATGGCCGATGGCGCCCGCGCCCAGCCGGCTCGTCCCGTCCCAGAGGACACCGTGGCCGGCGGCCTCGCCATAGACGTCGCAGAGCGTGGGATGGGATTGCGCACAGTAGAAGCAGCGCCCGCAGTTCGCCGCCCAGGACAGCGCCACCCGATCACCGGCCGTCACGCTGGCGACCCCCTCCCCTACCGCCTCGACCACGCCGGCCGCCTCGTGGCCGGGCACCATCGGCACGCCGACGGGAACCCGGCCGCGGATGACGGTGAGGTCGCTGTGGCACACCCCCGTGGTGGCGATGCGGACCCGCACCTCGCCGGCCTTCGGCCCGGCGATCGCCACGTCTTCGATGGAGAGGTCCGAACCCTGGCGCCTCAGCACGGCCGCCCGCATCAGCCTGGCTGGCGCGAGGGTCACGCCGCCATGCCGAGCGCGCTCAGCTTAAGTTGGACCAGCATGGACAGTTCGTCGTAGACCACCCACTCGTCGATGATCTTGCCGTCCACGATGTGATAGTGGGTCATGCCCATGATCACGAGGCGGTGGCCGGTCGGCGGCCCCAGATGGCCGTAGCCCAGGTGGTGGCCGTCCATGATCCAGCGCACCGCGATCTTCTCCCCACCCTCTTCGCTCGGGACCGAGCAGATGTGCTGGGGGGTGAAGGCGCAGTCCGGCGCCAGCGCCACCAGGCGCATGGTCTGCTGCAGCACGGCGGCGACGCCGTACAGCTCGCGCATCAGCGGTCCGTGCCATTGCACCGTCGGGGCGTAGATCTCCGAGATCTTGCCGAACATGCGCTTGTTGTAGATGTGGTGCAGCCAGCGCAGCACCTGGGCCTCGGTGTCGGTGTGGGCGATCGAGACGTCGGCCTCGTTCTCCGGCGGATACTGGCCGAGCAGGCGGCGGTTCTCCGACACTTCGAGCACCGTCTCGCCGCGCGCGAACTTCTGGCGCGCCATGTCTGCGGCGTAGACTTGAGGATCGATGCCGAGCTGGACCAGCAGGCCCAGATTGTCGCGCACCACCCACTCGCGATAGATCTTGTTCTCGAAGATCATGCAGTCCGCCACCGTACGGGTGACGAAGGTGCGCCCGGTCGGCTTGCCGTACATGCCGTATTCGGTGTGGCGGCCGGTGCCGTGGGTCATGTGGGAGGTGTAGAAGCCGTCCACGTCGTCGCCGCGCCAGATCACCTGGGTCGCCATGCCCCGCCGATCCGGCAGCTCGACCAGGCGCTGGATCGTCTCGCGCACCACGCTCTCGCGCTCGTACATCGTGCCGAGCGTGCCGTAGATGACGCAGTTGTGGGTGTAGTGAGTGTAGATCAGCCCCACGTCGCGCTCGTCCCAGATCTTGTGGGTGCAGCGGATGATGTAGTCGACGATGTCGGTGTAATCGTCGTCGAAGCCGCGCAGGCTCTGCACCCGCGGCCGATCCTGCGGGACCAGCTGGACGAAGTCGCGCCGCTCGACCTGCAGTACGTCACCTGTCGGCGCCGGTGCCGGTGGCGGCTTGCCGGGCTTGGAGGCGCCTACGACCTGCACGGGCTTGTGGGCTTCGTCTGTCATCGACGTCTCCTGTCCTGGCGGAGCGAGCTGTCGGCTCCGCACGCGTTCGCATCTATGTCGTCCAGCCACCGAACCAGGTGACGGGCCACCTGCTCCGGCGCTTCCAGCGGCGACAGGTGGCCGACGCCTGAAAGGATGGCGAGCCTCGCCCAAGGCAAGGTGCTCGCCAGCTCGCGCTCCGTGTCCGGCTGGCAGAGGTCGTCGTACTCACCGGTGAGCAGCAGGATCGGCGCGGCCAACTGGCGCAGGGCCTGCCGCCGGTCGGTGCGGGTGAGCGCGACCTCCGTCTGCTGGACGAGCACGTCCGGCCCCATCGCCTCCGCCATCTCGACCAGCAACTCCAGCAGGTCCTGGCGCCCGCGCGCGCGCGGCGCCGCATACTGGGGCCATAGCGACCGGCGCACATAGGCGTCGAGCCCCCCTCTGGCCGCATTCGCCGCCGCCTCTCGCCGGGCCGCGTGAGCTTGGGGCGGGACCGGAAGCGGGCTGGTGTTGAGAAGCGCCAGGCCCGCTATGCGGTCAGGAGCCGCCGCCGCCATCTCCAGCGCCACGATGCCGCCTAGCGAAAAGCCGGCCAAGGCGAAACGGGGCGGCGCCTCGCACAGCAGGCGTTCGGCAAGTTCCCCCGCGCTCGCCGCGCCGGATATCGACAGTACAAACGCATCTACCCGGGGCAATTGGGGCAGCATCTGTTCGAACACGCGAGCATCGCACAAGGTACCGGGCAGCAAGACCAGCGGAAAAAGCCGAGGCTCGACGCAGGCGTGCTTCGAAGCCGCGACCGCCCAGTCGTTTCCAACTGTCCTTGCCGGTCCGACACCGGCCTTTGCGCCGACGCCTTGCCTCGTCAGAGCCATGATCCAATGCTCCCGGCCCGCGTCGGGCGAGCTCTTGCGCCTACCTCTCGTAATGGATATGCATCCGAATGCAAACCCAGTGTTTTCTCGACTTTGATCCTAAAGCAGTGGCTGGCGCACCCCTCAACGCCGGACGCTGTCGCCAGAAAGGTTGTCGCCGTGTCTGACTGGACCCAAGATGCGATGTCTCGCCGCCTGGTCCGCTACGCCGATCTCGTGCCCTGCCGCACCGCCTTCATCGACACCCGCACGCCCGGTTCGACGGAGAAGGAGAACTTCACCATCATAGGCGCAGGCGTCTCCGAGAACCCGGATCAGCACGTCCACATCACCGAGCGCCACGGCTTCAACATCGGCGCCGCGCGCCAGCCCTTCGGCTGCGTGAACTCCCAGCACAGCCACGACACGGCGGAAGTGTTCATCGTCCACTCCGGCCACTGGCGGCTGCCCTTCGGTCCCAACAAGGAGGACGGCGGCATTGACATCGGGCCGGGCGACGTGTGCTCGGTCCCGATCCACATGTTCCGCGGCTTCGAGAAGCTCGACGAGGGGCTGGGCTTCCTCTTCACCGTGCTGGGCGAGGACAATCCGGGCAAGGTGACCTGGGCGCCGGCGGTGTTCGAGGCGGCCAGCGACTTCGGGCTGAAGCTCGCCAAGGGCGGCCGGCTGATCGACACCACCTCAGGCGTCCACGAACTGAAGGACGTGGAGCTGCAGTCCTCGCTCACCGCCGAGGAGCTGTCCAACCTGTCGACTCCGCCCCGTGAGAAGCTCGAGGGCTGCGTGCTCGCCTGGACGGCGATGGCGGCCAATCCGTCCTCGCCGCTCGCCGCTCAGGGCGTGGAGGAGGCGGGCGTGATCACGCCCAAGGCCACCCGCGACCATTTCCCGGCCGGCCCGATCTCCGGCTGGTGGCCGCACGGCTTCAACCTGCGCCGGATGACGCTGCAGACCGGGGCCTACGTGCCCCTTCACGCGCGGCAGGAGGCCGAGGTGCTCATGGTCCAGGATGGCGCCGTGGAGGTCGCCTGGGAGGGAGGCGCCTTGCTGATCGCGTCTGGCGACACCCTGAGCGTGCCGGTCGGCCTGCCGCACAGCTTTCGCAATACAGCCTCGACCTTCTGCAACGTCTTCGTAGTGCGCGGCACTGAAGACCCCGCGCCTCCCACCTTCTCCTCGGGCCGCGCCGCCGCCTGATTAGCCCTTGGGATGGAGGGAAGCGGACCGCCGCTCCCCTCCGCTCATGGGTGTCAGACCGGCGTCGGCTCCCGCTGCAGGCGGGCCGCCGCGGCCTTCTGGTGGCCCTCCAGGCCCTCGCTGCCGCTCTGGCGCACTGCAGGTTGGGCGACGGTGGGGATCGCGCTCGCCTCCAGCCACTGGTGGGTGGCGATCTTTACGTAGGAGCCGACCCACAGGCCGCCGGTGTAGCGGCCCGCCCCCATGGTGGGCAGAGTGTGGTTGGTGCCGATGTTCTTGTCGGAATAGACCACGCTGGCGTTCTCGCCGATGAACAGCGAGCCGTAGTTGCGCAGGCGCTCGGCGAAGGCGCGCGCGTCGCGGGTGTGCACCTGCAAATGCTCGGCCGCGATGTGGTCGGAATAGGCGATCATGGCGGCCTCGTCCTCGCAGACGACGATCTCGCCGTAATCGGCCCAGCTCACGCCGGCGATGTGGGCAGTGGCCAGCGTCTCCAGCTGCAGGGCGACCTGGCTGAGCGTTTCCTGCGCCAGCTGCCTGTCGGTGGTGATCAGGCCGACGCGGGTGCGCACGTCATGTTCGGCCTGGGCGAGCAGGTCGGTGGCGATCAAGCGCGGGTCGCCGCTGGAATCGGCCACCACGAAGATCTCCGAGGGTCCGGCAAGTTGGTCGATGCCGACGGGCCCGAACACCTGCCGCTTGGCCTCGTTGACGAAGGCGTTGCCCGGCCCCACGATCTTGTTGGCCTGGGGTACGCTCTCGGTGCCGAAGGCCATGGCCGCGATCGCCTGAGCGCCGCCGATGCGGAAGATGCGGTCCGCGCCAGACAGGTGGCAGCCCGCGATCATCGCGGTGTGCGCATTGGGCGGCAGGCAGGCGATCACCTCGTCGCAGCCGGCCACCTTGCCGGGCACGATGGTCATGATCGGGGCGGAGAGCAGCGGGAAGCGACCGCCCGGCACATAGGCGCCCATGCGCTCGATCGGGATCACCTTGTGGCCGAGGTGCACGCCGGGCAGCGGTTCGACCTCCAGCGGCAGGATGGTGGAAAGCTGCGCCTCGGCGAACCGGCGGACGTTTTCAATGGCGAACTCGGTGTCCTTGCGGGTCTGCGGGTCCATTCCATCGACGGCGGCCTGGCGGTCGGCGCCGGAGACCTCGAACGTCTCGAGGTCGGACTTGTCGAACCGCTGGGCGTACTCCCGCACCGCCGCATCGCCGCGCGTGCGGACGTTCCTGAGCACATCCGCCACCAGGCCGACGATGTCGTCGGTGTCCGTCATGGGATCGCGGGTGGGCGATTTCACGTAGTCGGCGCGGCCCTCAAACCCCTTCGGCGCTTCGGTCGTCATCAGCCAGAACTCCTCGGTCTCGACTCCAAGTCTCTGTACGCGCTTATTGCATTCGGATGCAGTGTAAGCCAACCCGGTTGTGCGGCCAGTACCGTTTTGGCCGGGTCGGCTGCGTCTGGTAGGATGAGGTGGGCGCCCGGATCACCTCGGGCTTCAGCGTCAGCGCCTTCCAGAATGAACGAGACTTCCAGCCGCGCCGGGACCACCTCGCCGATCGGGCGGCGCGCCACCTCCTACGACGTGGCGCGTGCGGCCGGCGTGTCGCAGTCGGCGGTCTCGCGGTGTTTCGCGCCCGGCGGGAGCATCGCGCCGAAGACCCGCGAGACCATCATGCGTGTCGCGGCCGAACTCGGCTATCGCCCGAACGCCCTGGCCCAGGGCTTGATCTCCGGTCGCACCAACCTGGTGGCGGTGCTGATCTCCAGTCTGACCAACCTTTACTATCCCGAGGTGCTGAGCGAACTCACCCATCAGCTTACGGACCATGACATACGCGTTCTGCTGTTCGCCCTGAAGGCGGAAGGCGACGTCGACGAGGCGCTGGACCAGGTGTTCCGCCACAGCGTGGATGGGGTCATCTGTGCGGCTCGCCTGTCGGACACGCAGGTCCGCATGTTCGAGGACCATCGCGTGCCCCTGGTGCTCTACAACCGTACGGCCCAGTCCGCGCCGGCCGCATCGGTCTGCTGCGACTCCGTGGCGGGTGAGCAGGAGCTCGTCTCCCGTCTGCTCGGCTCGGGGCATCGCCGGTTCGGCGTGATCGCCGGTCCGGAGGACTCTTCCGTCGGCGAGGACCGGCGCCAGGCCATCCTCGACCGCTTGGAGAGCGCCGGCTTGCCGGACCCGCCTCTGGTGCGCGGCGACTTCAGCTATGAGAGCGGCGCCCGCGGCCTGTCGCGGCTGATGCAAGCGGCCAACGGGCTGGACGCGGTGGTCTGCGTCAGCGACCTGATGGCCATCGGCGCCATCGACGCCTGCCGTGAGCAGTTCGCCCTCAAGGTTCCTGGCGCGCTTTCGATCGTCGGCTTCGACGGCTCCGGTCCGGCGACATGGGCCAGCTATCGCGTGACGTCGATCCGTCAGCCGGTCCGACGGATGACTGCCGCGGCGGTATCCATGCTGATCGACCGCATCGTGGATCCGTCGATCACGCCGGAGCGGCGCCTGTTCTCCGGTCAGTTCATAGCGGGCGGATCGGCCCGGCTGAGCTGAGACCGTCGCGCTGAGAGGCGCAGCGGCGCATCCCAATGCGCTTGCCCCGCTGGCCTGTGGCAACCTGGATCGGCTTTATGGCCAACATAGACCGGCGATCCAATGCGACAATAACGCGACAACTTTTCGCCACTTCGTCTTTGACAAGTGCATTCGAATGCAGTGAGCTTCCAGGGCGGGATTGCGGCGTCCGTGGGGTTGGACTGCGACAGGCCGCTGGCGGTTGGAGGGGATCGTGGTGGAAAAATTTCAAACAGGCGGTCGGACCAGGACCGCAGCCGGGCGGGCGGGGCGTCGCCTCCTCCTCGGCGCGACCGCACTGGCAGGCGCCTGCATTGCGGGCGGGACCGCCTGGGCGCAGGTTCCGGAGCAGACCAGCAACTCGGGCGCGGCCGGGTCGGCCGGCTCCCAGGTCCAAGCGCCGACCGCCGACGCCCCAATCCCGACGGCCGCGAGCACCGGGGTGGCGGAAGTGGTCGTGACCGCCCAGCGCCGCTCGGAGCGCCTGCAGGACGTGCCGATCGCCGTCACCGCCGTGACGGCGGATGACCTGCTGCGCAACCACATCGACAACGCCAGCCGGCTGGAATTCGTGACCCCGGGCTTCACCTTCGGCTCGCAGGGCTCGGACTCCTTCCCCGCCATCCGCGGCGTGCGCACCAGCCTGGTCAGCGCCCAGAACGACCCGGTCATCGGCTTCTACCAGGACGGCGTCTACCAGAGCCGCACGCAGCAGCAGAGCATCCCGCTGTTCGACATCAGCCGGGTGGAGGTCCAACGCGGACCCCAGGGCACGCTCTACGGCCGCAACACCTTCGGCGGTAATCTAAGCGTCGTCACCAACGAGCCGACCAAGCACTTCGAAGCCGCCGTCAGCGCCGAAGGCGGGAACTACAGCGCGGTCAAGGCCGAAGGCTACATCAACATCCCGATCACCGACGACCTGCAGGTCCGCATCGCCGCGGTGCACCAGAGCCACGACGGCTACGTCCACTCCACCACACCCGGCGTCGTGCTGGACGACGACGACGAGTCGGCCGAGCGCATCAGCGTGAAGTGGACGCCCACCAACAGGCTTTCGGTGCTGGTGCATGCCGGACAATGGGCGCGGGACGATGCGGGCGCCGGCTCCTACGGCTACAAGGTCGCAGGGACCCTCATCAACCCGGCCACCGGCTACCAGTCGGTCAACGGCCTTCCCACGGCGGTGAACCCCTCGGTGCACAACGGGACCGACCTCGTTCACGGCGTGGACATCGGCGTGCCGGTCACCGGGGGCGCCTATACGAACAACTGGGATTACCAGCCCTTCGAACACCTGGTCGAGAACTTCGTCTCCGGCACGGTCAGCTACGACCTGGGCCCGGCGGTGCTGCGCTCAATCACCGGCTATACTGAGTTCCATGCCCACCGCAGCGCCGACAACGACCAGTCCAGCGTGGTGTTCGGCGACAACGGGGCGGGCTTCGGCTCGGGCATCCAGGAGCCCCAGACCAACGACCATACCACCAGCGAGGAAGTCCAGCTCGCGTCCCAGGGCAGTACGCGGTTCCAGTGGATCGTCGGCGGCTACTACCTGCATGACGACATCTTCGAGATCTACCAGCAACAGGCGACCGCGCCGGGCTCCGACGTCGACGGGTACAAGGAGACGACTAGCCTGCACACGGATGCCTATGCGGGATACGCCCAGGCTTCCTACTTCGTCCTCCCCGACCTCCTGCGTGTGATCGGCGGCATCCGCTATTCGAAGGAGTCGAAGTCCTTCGCCTTCGCCGACTATGCCGATGCGCCGCCCGCAACCTACAACTTTACGACGCCCTACAGCACCAGTTCGGGCGATCCCAGCTTCGTGCGCACCACCTACCGGGCCGGGCTGGAATATACGCCGACCCACAACAACATGCTCTACGCCACTTTCTCCACCGGCTTCGAGTCCGGCGGCGTGAACGACACGGGCGGCGCGCCGGGCATCCCGAACTCGTACGCGCCCCAGACGGTGGACGCCTACGAGATCGGCTCCAAAAACCGCTTCCTCGGCGGCAAGGTCGAGGCGAACGTCTCGGTCTACTACAACGACTTCAGCAACCTCCAGATCAACGTCTACACACCTCAGGTCTCCTACTTCGGCTCAGCCGGCAAGGCCTTCAGCGAGGGCGCCGAGTTCGAGGTCAAGACGCTCCCGCTGCCCGACCTGCACGTGGACGCCACCGCGACCTTCCAGGACGCGAAGTACACCTTCTACAACAGCACCAACAACTTCTACGGTGCCTCCAACGGCCAGGACCCCATATCCGTGAGCCTCGCCGGCAAGGAGATCCCCCAGACGCCCAAGGTGAAGACCACCTTGGCCATCTACTACGACTTCGACTTCGGCGCCTTCGGCAGGCTGTCGCCCTACCTGGATACGCTGTTCTCGACCCGCTACTACACCACCGACTTCAACACCTCGCTCGACGAGCAGCGCGCCCACGCCCAGCTCGACCTGAGCCTGCGGTGGACCGACATGACCGGCAAGTACTACGTGGAAGGCTACGGCAACAACGTCACCGACGTGCCGGTTCTGTTCAGCGGCGTGGTCGGCCGCGCCGAGCGCATCCAGGTCTCCTACGGGCCGCCGGCCGTCTATGGTGTGCGCGTCGGGGCGAAGTTCTGACGCTCAACGGCCGGCGCGCCTGAAGCCGGCGACGAACCGGCCCGAGCCCTCCCCGGCTCGGGCCGCCTTGCTGCGGGACGGCGGAGCTGACATGCACACGACGCCCTCTTCCGCGCTCCCCGACGCCGTCCCCGAGATCGGGCCGCCGGAGGACGCCGGCGCCTTCGTACCCAACCAATCCGGGCTGGACGCGGTGGACGGCGATGGCGACCTGCCGCTCTGGCGGCGGCTGACTATCTTCGGCCTGCTGCTGACCAGCGAGTTCCTCTACGGCTGGGCCTGGAACACGGTGGATGTCCTGCGTCCCTACTTCCGCCAAGCCCTGCATCTCAGCCTGCTGCAGGCGGGATCGGCCTATTCCGCCCAGGGCATCGGGGCCCTGACCGGTGCGGTGGTGATGGGCCAAATCGCCGACCGGTTCGGCCGCCGCAACGTGCTGGCCCTGCTGATCGTGGGCTACGGCGTAATGCTGCTGGCCGGCGTGGCCGTCGCCTCCTATCCCGAGCTGCTAGCGCAGCGCGTCCTGCTGGGCTTCTTCCTGGGGGCCGAGTTCCCGGTGGGCGTCGGCATCTACGTCAACCTATTCAGCGACAAGGTGCGGGGCCGGCTGGCCGCGACGCTGAACGTCTCCTTCAGCGGCGCCATCTTCCTGCTGGGCGTGGCCCTGGCCGGCCTCGGCAAGCACGACTGGCGGCTGCTGCTGTGGATGGGCGGGCTGCCGCCCTTCCTGCTGGCGCCGCTGGTGATGATCCTCATCCCCGGCGCCCGCCGCCAGGTCCCTGGCGCGCTGCGCTCGCGCCTGCCGATCAGCGGCCTGTTCGAGCCGGGACTGCGCCGGCGGACCCTGCTGCTGGCGGCCATGACGGGACTGAACTTCTTCGGCTACCAGGCCTACAGCGGCTGGCTCACCACCTACCTGTCGACCGTGCGCCACTTCACCCCGGCCCAGAGCGGCGGGCTGGTGGCCTGGGAGTTTGCCGGCAACATGATCGGCGGCTTCGTCTGGGGCTGGGCGGCAGACCGGCTGGGCCGGCGCTTCAACGCCATAGGCTTCCTGATCGCGGCCGTGTCCATCGGCCTGTTCCTCGCCGCGCCGGACAACCTGCCGCTGCTGCGCGCCATCGGCTTCGTCTACGGCGCGACGCTCTGTTCCAGCGTGATCTGGGGCCCGTGGATGGCAGAGCTCTATCCCGCCCACCTGCGCTCGACGGCGGCCTCGATCTTCAACTGGGGCCGGATCATCAGCTTCTTCGCCCCGCTGATCACCGCCGGCATCGCCGCTCGCTTCGGCCTGGCCGCCGCTATGCTGGCCGGCAGTTTCAGCTTCGCCGTGGCCGCCGTGATCTGGCTGATGCAGCCCGAGACCCTGCAACGCAGCCGCGCCGCCCTCGCTCCGACCTAGCGACGCCGCCCGTGCGTCAGGCGAGGCATGGCCGGTAGCGCCGACCCAGGGCGCGTTCCAAGCCCGCGGCCAAGCCCAGCAGGCCGGCGTCCTCGAAGGACCGCCCCATCAGCTCCAGGCCGATCGGCACGTTGTTGGAGGCCTGGCCGACAGGCAGGCTCAGCGCGGACCGCCCGCTGCGCGCGGCCAGTTCCGGCCCCCAGCCGCCGCGCGGGTTGTCCAGCGACTCCGGCACGACCGCGGAGGTGGGAAAGGCGAGGGCGTCCAGGCCTTGGGCTTCGAACAGCTGGTCGAGCGCATCGCGGGTGGCCTGGTGGCTGGCGCGGATGGCGCGGTACTCGGGCGTCTCCAGCGTCTCCACCGCGGCGCGGCGCAGCAGCGCCTCCCGATGATCGGCCAGATAGGCGTCCGTGCGGCAAATCTCAGCCAGGGACACCGGCGCGGTCCCCGGCTCGAAGCCGCTCGCCAGGTAGGCGTCGAACGCCGATCGGAACTCCCAATCCACGGCGTAGACATGGCCGACCGGCAGCCCCTCGGGCGCCAGGGCGACCGGGTCCAGCACCTGCGCCCCCGCCGCCCGCAGCGCAGCCAGCGCCACCTCTACCGCCTGCCGGATTTCAGGGTCGTCGCCAAACGCTTGGCGCAGGACGCCGATACGGACGCCGGCCAGACGCGTCGCTTGAGGCAGCCCCGCGAAGGTGGCGGCGTAAGGCGGGTCGCTCATCACCGCCATGAGCCGCCCGACATCCCCCACGGTCCGCGCCATGGGCGCCACGGTATCGGCGCTCGGCGCCAGCGGCGCGACGCCGCCGCCGTCGAGCAGGCCCTGTGTCGGCCTGAGCCCCACCAGGCCGGTGTAGGCCGCGGGCGTGCGGATGGAGCCGCCCGTATCCGTCCCCAGCGACACCTCACTGAACCGGGCCGCCACCGCCGAGCCCGAGCCGCCGCTGGACCCGCCCGGAATGGCGTCGGTATTCCACGGATTGCGGCAGGCGCCGTGATGCGGGTTCTGCGTCGTGCCGC
>CAXUEN010000011.1:0-351 GCA_964249945.1 uncultured Caulobacteraceae bacterium
AGCCTCTTCGACGCGGCGGGCAGGCTTGGCGCCTCGCAGATCCTCGGCCGCTATCTGCCGACCGAGAAGAACGCCATGGTAGCCGACCTTTACGAGAGGCTCGGCTTCACGCGACTGGAGGGGACGCCGGGCTCCGGCGTCTGCTACCGATTGGCGACCCGTGACTACGCCCCTCCCGACCTCCCGATGACCGTGGTGAAGGACTGACATGCCCGAAGACGAGATCGACGCCGGCGTCACCGAGATTTTCCACGACCTTTTCGCCAACGACACCCTCGTGCTGACGCCCCAGACCACCGCCGCCGACGTCAAGGGCTGGGACTCCATAAAGCACATCAGCCTGATCGTCGC
>CAXUEN010000011.1:361-20688 GCA_964249945.1 uncultured Caulobacteraceae bacterium
ACGGCCTGAAGAACGTGGGCGACCTCGGCCGCACCGTCCGCGCCAAGCTGGCCCAGGCGGGGCGGTAGCCGGTCTGGGCGGACACCGAAGGCCAGCCCGACGGGGGCTGAGAGCAGTCTGGGTCCAGGCCGGCCTCAGAGCCATCGCACGACGGCCTGGAACACCTCCTCCGCCGTGATCTTGGTGACGCAGGCGAAGCCCTTCCCGCACTCGTCCTCGTCGTGGAGCAGCATGCAGCCCGCGCAGGGCACCCTGCGGCTGATGATGGAGCCGGTGAGTTCCTGCCCCCACTCGCCCCAGTTGATGCGTGCGGAATGGATGCTGACCACCGGCGCCCCCCGGAGCGCCGCCAGGTGCTTCGGGCCGGTGTCGTTGCCGACGAACACCGAGCAGAAGGACAGGAAGGCGTCGAAGGCGTCGAAGGGCAGGCGCTCCGCCAGCAGGTGGACGCGCGGGGAGGCGCGCACCGCGGACGGCAGCCGGTCGGCGTAGTCCGCCTCCTCCGCCAGGATGACCACCTCCAGGTCGGTCTGCTCCAGTAGCAGGGCGGCCAGGGCGCCGTATCCGGCCCAGCGGCTGAAGCGGATGCGCCCCCCGGTGTGCAGCACCGCGTAGCGGGCGTCCGGCCCAAGCCCATAGGGCTGCAACTGCTCGCGCCGCAGCTCCGGGCGAGGGATGACTTCCGCGTGGCTCTTCAGGGTGGAGCCGAGCCGCTCGACCAGGGCGCGCACCTTGGTCGACTGGGGCATGCACTCGTGTCCGTTCCGCCGGTCGCGGGTGGTGCCGTCGAAGCCGCCGTCCATGAACGGCCAGTGGTGGGCGTAGTAGCCGTAGAGGAACTTCGCCCCCGACAGCAGCAGAACCGGGCGTGACACCCCGCTTTCCGCCAAGTCGAGCGCGATGTCGAAATCGTAGGCGGCGAGCGTGCGCCGGAGCTGCTCCTGCGCCTCCGGCCCCATCAGGCGGCGGCGCTCCAGGGGGTCGTCGGGGAAGTCGATGACAATGATCTCGTCGAACAGGCCGAGGGTCGCGGCGAACTCGGCGTTGCCGGAGGTGAGCAGCCCCACCAGCCTAGCGTCGGGCAGCAGCTCGCGCAGCCGCCGCACGGCGGGCGTGGAGGTGGCCATGTCGCCGAGCTGGTCGGTGCGAAGGATCAGCACGCTCTTCACCCCGTCCGGGAAGAGGGTCCGCTGCGCCGGCCGCACCACGCTGGGGCGGGCGTTGATCGCCGCCTCCAGCGCCTCGGGCGGAACGCCCGGCACGTCCACCACGCCGTCGCACTGCGGAAGCTCGGCCTCGGTCCAGGCCGCGGCGACCACCACGTACTCCACGTGGGTGCGCACCTCGCCGCCCTGGGTGGTGAAGCGCACCTCCACCCGGCAGGGCCCCTCGGACCAGCCGGTGAAGTCGCGCCATACGTTGAAGACGTACTTGAGCTGCCCGTCCCGCGCCCCGGGAAAGGCGATCCCCTCGATCGATCCCTGGTGGATCACCCGGTCGTCGACGTGGATGGACATCTGCGTGACCGGGTCGGTGGAGATGCAGAAGCCGCGGATCGCCTCCACGCCTCGCAGCGTCCGCATGGCGCCCCAGCGGGTGCGCTCCTGACGCGAGCCGAGTTGGCGGACCTGGATGGAGTCGACATAGGTGCGTTGGAGTTCTTGCTCCGGGCGGGGGAAGAGTTCGGGCGCCAGGCGGTCGAAATCGACCTCCGCGTTCTGCAACGCCTGTTCGGGCGGCGTCGTGGTCCCGCGCAGCGCCACCAGCTCGCCCGCTGGGTCGGCCCAGCCCGGTATCAGCTCCAGGGCGCGGCGGTAGGCGGTCTCGGCCTTGTCCATCCTCCCGGCCACCTTGTAGAAGTGGCCGAGCTGGAGCGCCAGGTCCGGGTCGTCGGGCTGCAGCTTGGCGGCCGTCAGGTAGTAGCCTTCCGCGGTGACGACGTCGCCGGCCTCCTTGAACATGTGGCCGCACTGCACCGCGACGCCGAAGTGGTCCGGCTGCAGCCGCAGCGCCTCGGCGAAGAGCAGGGCCGCCGCGCGGTAGTCCTTCACATCGCGCGCTGCGCTCGCCCGCCCTATCAGCCCGGCCACGATCTCGGCGACGCGCAGGTTGGCGAGGTGCACCGGGTCGGGCGCGGCGGGAGGACCCCTGAGGGCGGCGCGCACGCGGCGCGCGACGTTAAGGGCGCGTGTCGTGATCAAGTCTGGCGACGCTCCGGCGCGGCCGCCTGCGGGCTCTCCCGGCGGCGGTTGAGGTGATGCATGCCGCGTCCTTAGCCCACTCGCCGGTCTCGCGACAGATTGGGCGACCGGCGCGGGGCCCTGCCGCGCGAGAGCCGTCCGCGCCTGCGCCATGGACGGCGCGCGGGCCGGCGCCTATAGCATGCCGCCCGCAACCTCATGGGAGGCGTGTCGCGGTGGACTTCTCGAACCTCTCCGTCCTTTGCATGGGCGATCTGATGCTCGACCGCTTTCTGTACGGGGACGTCGAGCGAATCTCGCCGGAAGCTCCGGTGCCGGTGCTGCGGCTGAACCGCACGCGCGAGATGCTGGGCGGCGCCGGCAACGTCGCCAGCAACGTGGCCTCGCTGGGCGGCCGCGCCATCCTGATCGGGCTGATCGGCGTGGACGAGACTGGGGCGCGCCTGCACAAGGCGCTTACCGCCGCAGGCAGGATCGAGTCCGCCTGCATCGACACCGACGACCGGCCCACCATCTGCAAGACCCGCCTGATCGCCGCCCAGCAGCAGGTGGTCCGCGCCGACGAGGAGAGCCGCGAGCCGCTGACCGAGCGCGAGCGGGACGCCCTGCTGGGCGCGCTGCGCCTGCACCTGGGCCGAGTGGGCGCGGTGGTGCTGGCCGACTACGGCAAGGGCGTGCTGGACGCGCAGATGGTGGCCGAGGCCATCGCCGAAATCCGCCGGGCCGGCGTGCCCGTCTTCATCGATCCCAAGTCGCGCGACTTCTCCCGCTACCGCGGGGCGACCTGCATCACCCCGAACCTGAACGAGCTGGCCATGGCCTCGGGCATGCCGGTGGGCGACGAGGCGGGCGTGGTCGCCGCCGCCCGCCGCGTGCTGGCGGACGCGGAGGCCGACGCCATCCTGGCCACCCGCTCGGAAAAGGGGATGATCCTGGTCGAGGCCTCGGGCGAGGTCCACTCCGTGGCGGCGCGGGCGCGGGAGGTGTTCGACGTCTCCGGCGCCGGCGACACGGTGATCGCCACCCTGGCCCTCTGCCACGCCTCGGGCCGCTCGCTCGCCCAGGCCATGAACGTGGCCAATGCGGCGGCCAGCATTGTGGTCAGCAAGGCGGGCACGGCGACGGCGAGCCTGGCCGAGGTCATCGGCGAGCTGGACGCCCAGGACCAGGACCGGCACGCCCAGGGCCCCTCGGGCGCGGCGCCGCTCGCCCGGGTCGAGACGCTGGTGGCGGAATGGAAGGAGCAGGGGCTGGTGGTGGGCTTCACCAACGGCTGCTTCGACATCCTGCACCCCGGCCACGTCTCGCTGCTGGAGCAGGCGCGCGCGGAGTGCGACCGCCTAGTCGTCGCCCTGAACACCGACGAGAGCGTGCGGCGGCTGAAGGGCGAGACGCGGCCGATCAACACCCTAGAGAGCCGCGCCCGGGTGGTGGCGGCGCTGCGCAGCGTGGACTGCGTCACCAGCTTTGGCCAGGAGACGCCGCTGGAGCTGATCCGCACCCTGGCGCCCGACGTGCTGGTGAAGGGCGCCGACTACGCGCCGGACAAGGTGGTGGGGGGCGACTTCGTCCGCGCCGCCGGCGGACGGGTGGTGCTGGCGCGCCTGACCGCCGGCCAGTCGACCACCGACACGATCGACCGCATCAAGATCGCAGACGCGGCCGCCTAGGCGGGGAGCCCCAGCGACATGCCGCCCGAGTTCGCGCGCGTCACCGACGTCGCCTCCGCCCACGCCGCCTTCCGCACCTGGATGTTCGAGCGCGCCCTGCCCTTCTGGAGCTCGGCCGGCCAGGATGCGCCGGGGCTGGGCGCCCGCGAGCACCTGCGCCTGGACGGGTCGCCGGCCGAGGTCGACTACAAGCGCACCCGCGTCCAGGCGCGCCAGGTCTACGCCTTCTCCCATGCCGCCCTGCTGGGCTGGGCGCCGGGGCGCGAGCTGGCGCAGGACGGCTACGGCTTCCTGGCCCGCTCGGCGGAGCGGGCCGAGGGCGGCTGGGTGCGACGGGTGGACCCCGCGGGGATGCGCGTGCTCGATCCCGCCGTGGATCTCTACGACCAGGCCTTCGGGCTGTTCGCGCTGGCCTGGTACGCCCGCCTGGGCGGCGAGGCTGAGCCGCTGGAGCGGGCGCGCAACGCCACGCAGTGGATCCTGGCCCACATGCGCCAGCCGCCACAGGGCTTCCACAACGTGGTCCCCGAGGAGGGCGGCCCGCGCCAGCAGAACCCGCATATGCACCTGCTGGAAGCCGCCCTGGCCCTCTACGAGACCTCGGGCGAGGCGCTCTACCGACAGCTGGCGGACGCGCTGGTGGCGCTGTTCCGGGGGGGCCTGTTCGACCCCCGCACCGGCGCCCTGGGGGAGTTCTTCAGCGACGACTGGGCGCCTGCCCCCGGCGAGGCCGGCGACCACGTGGAGCCCGGTCACCAGTTCGAATGGACCTGGCTGCTAGACCAGTACGAGCGCCTGACCGGCGTCGACATGACCTCTGAGATGGGCGCCCTCTACCGGGCGGCCTGCGTCTACGGCTCCGACCCTGAGACCTCCCTGGTCTGGGACCGCACCACCCGAGACGGGCGGGTGGTGCAGCGTTCCTTGCGCCTGTGGCCGCAAACGGAAGCGCTGAAGGCGCACGCCGTCATGGTCCGGCGAGGAGCGGCCGACCCGGCGGTAATCGCCAAGGTGGTGCGTAATCTGGGCGAGCGGTTCTTCTCCGCCTGTCCGCCGGGAGCGTGGACGGACCAGCTGGACGCGGCGGGAGACCCCGCCGTGGACAAGATCCCGACCAGTTCGTTCTACCACGTCTTCATGGCCTATGCGGAACTGAACAGGCTCGCCGGGGCGCAGCCGTGAGCCCATCGCCCACCTCGTCACCGGCCGCCCTTCGGTCGTCCGCATGACCCTCTCCACCCGGGTCGCCGCGGCCACCTACCTGCTCAAGCGGCTGGTGCTGAAGGGCGAGGCGCAGCGCTTCGCACCTTCCGGCGAGCCCGCGACCCGGCCCGACGCGCCGCCCGAGCACGGGGTGGTGGACGCGGTGGCCAGCGGAGCGGTACGCGGCTGGGCGAGGCGGCTGGACAACCCCGAGACCCTGGTGCGGGTGGATGTCTATCTGGGGGAGGAGTTCCTGGGACGCGCGACCTGCAACCGGGTGCGCGGGGACCTCGCCAGCCTGCCCGGCTTCCACACCAGCGGCCGCCACGGCTTCGAGTTCCCCTTGCCCGAGGACGCCCGTCGCCTGGGCGGCCGCCTCCGCGTGGTGGCCGCCGACTCCGGCCTGGAATTGACCGGCAGCCCGATGATCTTTGAGGGGGATGCGCCGCCGGAGGTGGTCGAGGCGCTCCCCGGGCTGCTGTCCAAGGTCTGGAACCCCGGACCGCAGCCTTACGGGGTGGTGTCGCTGGCGCAGATCGAGGCGGCGTACGGCAGACGGCTCGCCGTGCTGGCCGAGATCGATCCCGAGGCGCAGGAGGCGGCCTGGCCCGTGACCCGGGCGATGAGCTACGTCAATGCTCGCAACCATGCCGGCCTCTTGCCTGTGCACGGCTCGCGCGCCTGCTTCGAGCTGCTGCTGGCGGCGGCGGCCCACTTCGCCCCGGCTCGGGCCGGCCTGCCGATGGATGCGGTGCAGGTGGCGGCCCTGGCTAAGCCGACGGGCTGGCTGCTGGACGGCCAGGTGAGGTCGAGCCAGATCATGGACGCCTTCGCCAGGACGCGGAAGATCGAGGCGGGAACCGACGAGACCTCCGTCGCCGCCTTCCTCACCGCCTTCGTGGTCGAGGCCCTGGCCCAGCACCGGCTGCCCCTCGACCTGCTCGGCGCCGATGCGGCGGCCTTCCTCCGCGGCGACGCTCCGCAAGGGGGCGGGACGCTCTTCGAGGTCGCCTTCGCCGCCTCGCCTGTCTTCGCGGGCATGCCCCCTGCGTCGGGATCGGCGACCGCGGCGGCGGCGGTGCGCCTGGCTGCCTGGGACCTCGGCCTGCAGGACTTGGTCGGCGCGAGCCCGCGCCCGCCTGCTCCGCCGCCGTCCACGCCGCAGCCCTGCCGCCAGGGGGTCAGGATCATCACCGGCGACCACGGAGAGAGCGGGCTGTCGCTGAACGCCCGCAACAGCCGCGCGGCGCTGGAGGCGATCGGCGTGGAGACCCGGGTGGACTCCGCGCCGGTGTCGACCCTGGCGTCGGCAGCGAGCTACGACCACTTCGCCCAGCCCTGTTTCTCGACGGCCCTGCTCCACCTGCCGCCCCACGACGCGGTGGAGGTCATCGTGCGCCTGCCACCAGAGCAGGCAGGGGCCCACCTGATCGGCTTCTTCATGTGGGAGACCGAGACCCTGCCCCAGGCCCACAGCCTGGGCGTGCGGCTGGTGGACAATATCTGGACCGCCACCCGCTACTGCGAGGAAATCTTCCGCGCCGCAGTCCCGGACACCCGCGTCCAGGTGGTGGGCCACGCCGTGCGGCTGGCCGAGCCCGAGCCGGGCTTCGACGCCCGCGCCTGGGCCCGCGTGCGGCCGGACGACTTCGTCTTCCTCTTCCACTTCGACGCCCATTCCTGGATCACCCGCAAGAACCCCGTGGCCCTGGTGCGCGCGTTCCGGCGCGCCTTCGGGCCCGGGGAGACGCGTGTGCGGCTGGTGGTGAAGCTGCGCCGGTCGGAGGATTGGGCTTTCCCCCAGTGGCGCGCCTGGTGGGAGGCCTTCTTCGAGGAGGCGGAGCGAGATCCCCGTATCGTCCTCCTGCGCGAGACCCTGAGCGATGCGCGCATGTCCGCCCTGACCCGCGCCGCGGACGCCTTCGTCTCGCTGCACCGCTCCGAAGGCTTCGGCTACGGCCTGGCGGAGGCCATGCTCGCCGGCAAGCCCGTCATCGCCACGGCCTACAGCGGCAACCTCGACTTCACCCTCCCGGGCGAGACCCTGCTGGTCGCCGCGCCCCGGCGGCCGATCCGCGAGGGCGAGTTCCTCTATGCCGGTCCGGCCCAGGCCTGGGGCGAGCCGGACGTGGAGCAGGCCGCCGCCGCCATGCGGGCGGTACGGGACGACCCCGCCCTCGCCGCACGCCTGGGCCGGAGCGGACGCGCGCGGGTGGAGGCGGACTGTTCCCCGGACGCCCTGGCGCAGCGCTACGCCCGGGCGCTCCAGCTTCACCCTGTATCAGCCGCTGACGCCAGCGCGCCGGAGTCCATCGCGCATGCCTCCCATGTTCAGTAGGCGCGCACGGGCCCCGGTCGCCCCAGGCGTGCCGGAAGTCTTCGGGGAACCCAGGCTCGCGCGTCCCGTCTCTCAGGTGTGCACCGAGAGCCAGTTCTACGAGCCCGCCTACCGCTACTGGTGCGGCCAGTTTCGGGAGGCGCCGCGCACCCACCGCAAGCAGTGGGAGTTCTGCTACATCCTCCAGGTCCTGTCGGTGCGCGGCAAGCTCAGCCCCGAGTTCCGGGGTCTGGGCTTCGGCGTGGGCGAGGAGCCCCTGGCGGCGGTGTTCGCCGCCAGGGGCGTGGAGGTCACCGCCACCGACCTCGCCGTCGAGCAGGCGGCTGAAGTGGGCTGGGCGCAGAGCGGACAGCACGCCAAGATGCTGGGGGACCTGAACCGGCGCGGCATCTGCCCGGCGGACCAGTTCGCCACCCGCGTCCGCTTCGAGACGGCGGACATGAAGGCGATCTCCGCCGCGTTCCAGAATTACGACTTCACTTGGTCGGCCTGCGCCCTCGAGCACCTCGGCTCCTTGGCCGACGGACAGGACTTCATCCTGGAGTCCCTGCGCACCCTGCGCCCGGGCGGGGTGGCGGTGCACACCACCGAGTTCAACGTGGACAATGACGGAGACACGCTCGACCGCGGCGGGACGGTGCTGTTCCGCCGCCGCGACATCAAAGCGATCCTAGAGAAGGCCATCGCCCTGGGCTACCGGTGCAGCGCCAACTGGAACCTGGGCGCGGGCCGGCTCGACACCTATGTGGACCTGCCTCCCTATTCCCAGGACGAGCACCTCAAGCTCAGCATCGAGCCCTATGTGACCACATCGATCGGCTTGGTGTTCGAGAAGCCGTAGGTCTTCAGGCTGACCCTGTCCGCAGGGCCGCCAGGACGTCCTCGACCTCGATCGAGAGCGGGGCGTTCCAGGGTATGGCCGGGTCGGAGGACGGCTCGGCGAGGGCGCACCTGACTTCGTGGTAGTGCAGCCCCCGGTTCACCGCCAGGGTCCAGAAGAACAGGTCCGGCATGATCCCTGGGATAAAGCTGGTGACCTGGCCGCCCGTGGCCATGAAGCCGGCGTTGGTCAGCCCTGCGCCGTCCACCCCCGCCACGTGCCTGGCTCCCTTGCAGGCGGCGATCTGCTCCCAGAGCGTCATCCGCCCGGGGTGCAGGATGCGCCAGCCGTCCGCCTTCAGGATGGCCTGCAGCTCTCCCTCGTGCTGCAGGCGGCGCGCCTCGCCCACCCGGCTGATCCACACCTTCTCCGACCCGTCCGAGGGCGGCTGGGCGGCTAGCTCCTGCAGGCAGTCCGCGGTGACCGGCAGATAGTAGGAGCCGTGCTCGCTGATCCCCGAGACCACGACCAGCTCCTGGAACCAGGCGGGCCGCCCGTCGTGCTGGGCCACGCTGTCCGCCGGGATGCCGAGCAGGGACAGGGAGTCTCCGATCACGGTCCCCATGTGGTCGTACACGTTGGGAACGAAGACCTTCCAGCCCTGGAAGAGGATGTCGGGGCGGGTGAGGAAGGCTATGGGCAGCATTTCGACCAGCCAGTGGCCGTAGTTGGACAGCCCGATCTTGCCGCAGAGAACCGCCGCGCCGTCGTACCGGAGGACCGTATGACTGGAGATCGCGGCGGCCACCTGCTCGCGGGCGAGCCCGACCACCGCAGCGTCGTACTGGGCCACGGTGGGCGTGAAGACGTTCAGGTCCCGGTCGAACACGAGGCCGTCCAGGGCGCAATAGACGTTCTGCAGCCGGTGCAAAGCGATGGTCTTGGACGGTCGCGGCGTCCGCCAGGCGCGGGCGGCGTCGCCCCGGACCAGGTCCGGCATCAGCTCCGGCGAGGTGACCTTGGGCTCGGGCATCTGCTTGGCCGCCACCTCGATCCTGCGCAGCAGGGTCGCGGCCGCGAAGTCGCGGGCGCCGGAGCCGGCCGGCCTGTCGGCGGGCAGGTCGTAGGCGGTGCGGACCTGATCCACGATGGCGGCCAGGGGGCGCAGGCGGAACTCGGGCCGGCGAAGGATGGTGTCGCGGAAGTCCAGGCGGTCGACGCCCGGGAAGGACGGCGCGGACAGGCTCCCGGCCGGCCGCGCCCGGCGCCAGATCACCGTCTGGCCGTGGTTCTCCTGCACCGTCGCGTACGAGAGCTGCTGCATGAAGGCGTCGACGAAGAAGGGTATCTTGTAGACGTCGCCCATCCAGCTCCCGTCCATCGCCCAGTTGACGTCCGCGCCCTGGGCTTGCCGGCGCAGGGCGAACACCTGGTCGAGGTCGGGCAGGGAGGCGTCGAAGGAGTTGGGGATGACGTCGTCGACCACGATGACCCCGCGGTCCTTCAGCAGCAGCACTGCGTTCAGCAGGTCACGAAGCGTGTGGTCGAAGGTATGGAGCCCATCGAGGTAGACGACGTCGAACCGCACGCCCCGCCTGCCTGCGAGGTCGAAATAGGCGTCGCTGGAGACCTCGTGGTACTCCGTGCCGGGGCCGGGTTCGCGGGCTTCCGCCGGGAAGGCGAAGCCGGGATCGACGGCGACCTTCCTGGCGGCCCGCAGCGCGTGGAAGGTCTCGCCCTCGTTGACGCCGATCTCGAGATAGGTGGGCGCCTCGAACATGTTGAGGAACGCCTGCACGACTCCTGCGCGTGTATACATCCAGTCGGTCCTTGATCGGCGCGATTGGCCGTCTCGTACGCCGGGCCAGGCTCGACGGGGTGACGGCGTCGGTTAGCATGGCAGGCTCAGGGCGGCCAACGCGGCGTCGACGAGCGCACGGGCTGCGGGACGGCGGCCGAGGGCCTTGTCCGCCCGGCCGCGCCGAGGAGAGGGCTCATGACCGGCTGGAAGACGTTGGGCCCAGACGTCATCTGCGCGTAGAGGTGGATGCAGTGAGCGTATCGTCATCAGCCTCGGGGCTGCAGCCCGCCTTCGGACCGCGGCGCCCGCACACGCCAGCCGAAAGGGCGGCGCCTAGCCACGACAGCGCCTCCACCCCACGCCCCGATTAGATCATGACGAGCTTTCTCCAGACAGCCAGCCTGTCCCAGATGTACGAAGCCAACTGGGTGCGTACGAGCCGGCTGTTCGACATGGGCTTCTATGTGGCGGCGGCCTCGGACAGCCAGGCGGTCCTGGATCCGGCCCTGCACTACGTGGTGGTGGGGGAGGCCGCGGGCCTGCCAGCATCCAGACGGTTCCGCGCGGCGGACTATCGCCGACTGAACCCCGACCTGGCGGGCGAGCAGATGAACCTGCTCTACCACTTCGAGGCGCACGGCCTGGCGGAGGGGCGGCTCTACGCCTCGTCGGGATACGGCGTTCGGATGGACGCCTCTCGCCTCGACGCCGGCAAGCCCACCGTCCTTCTGCTCGCGTCCGACGCCGAGGACGAGGTGTCGCAGCTGGGCTGTCGGCTGGCTGAGGCGCTCAGGCCCATGCGCAACGTGGTGGTGGTGGTGGAGCAGGAGGGACGCTATGCGGAGAGGCTGGCTGCGGCGGCGAGCGCCCTGGTCGGCCCCCTGCCGGCGGACATCCTGCACGACGGGCGCGAGTTGCGCCACCTCGCCGGCCGGCTGAGGCGGCGCTACGCACCCCGCTATGCAGTGGCCAATGGCTTTCATAGCCAGGCGCTGGCCATCAGCCTGCGCGAGGCCGGAACTCCGGTCGTCGCCCTGGTCCACCGGTTCCTGGACCGGTGCGAGCCCCAGGCGGTCCGCAGGCTGTATGAGGTGAGCGACGCGCTGGTGTTCCCGTCCGAGGCCGTCCGGGAGGACTCGGTGCAGGCCTACGGGCTGCTCCGGCAGCGCCGCACCTACCTTCTGCCGTGCGGCTTGGCCGAACCGGAGGTGGACCCTTCAGGTGAACCAGCGCCGGTGGCATCGCTGGGCGGCGACGGTCTGTTCGAGGTGGTGGGTCTGGGTCCGACCAGCCTGGAGGGCGGGCTGGATATCTTCATCGCGACGGCCGCCGCCCTGGAGCGCGCCCGACCCGGCCTCGAGGTGCGCTTCACTTGGCTGTCGCCTGAAGACGACGATCCGGCGGAGGGCGTCGAGGCGATGCTGCGGCGCCAGCTGACGTCGTCGGGATTGCAGGCGCGGCTGCAGTTCGCCCGCACTCGCGGCGCAGGGCTGCCGGATGGGCGGATCGACGCCCTGCTGCTCTGCGCCCGCGGCTACGCCATTCCGACGATGGAGGCGGAGGCGGCCGCGAACGGCGTTCCGCTCCTGTGCCTGTCGGGATCGGCGGTATTCGCCGAACTCCTGTTGGCCGATCCCCGGTCGTCCTGGCTCGTCGCCCCCTCCGAAGACGTCGCCGACCTCGTCGCCGCCCTGGTCGGGCTGGTGCTCGACCCGGATCGGCGCGCTCTGGCCTCGTCCGCCATGAGGCGGCTCGCGCAGAGGGCTTTCGACATGGCCGCCTACGCCCAGGCCGTGGACGCGCTAGGCTTGGCCTGCGCAGGCCGGGCCGAGGCGGCCGCCCTCCATGCCGATCATCTCGTGCAGGCGGACTTCAGCCTCGACGCCTACTTCCGCCAGGCCGCCGAGAAGCCCCTGGACAAGGCCGACGCGGCGCGACGCTACCTGCATGAGGTCAGGAGCGTCGACTTCACCGGACCTGCGGTGCACGAGCATCACCCCGTCCGCGCCCTGCCCGGCTTCAACCCGTTTATCTATGCGCGTACGGCGCCGGGCTACGAGGCCGACCGGGACGGGGATCCTCTGGCGCACTTCACCCGCATGGGGCGCCCTGCCGGACCTTGGGCGCACGCGGTGATCCGGCTCGACACCGGAGGCGCGCCCCCGACGCCGGAGCCGCCGCTCCGGGCCGCCATCCACGGCCATTTCCACTACACCGACAACATCGACGAGTTCCTGCAGGCGCTGGCGGCGAACGCGTCCAGGGTGGACCTGCTGCTCACCACGACCAACGTCCCCGCGGCGGAGCGGCTGAGCCGCGCCATCGACGCCTACGCCATGGGCGAGGCGTCCGTGGAGATCACGCCGAATCTTGGTCGAGACATCGGTCCCTTCATCCAGCTGCTCGGCTCAGGACTGCGCGGCTACGACGTGGTGGCGCACGTGCATGGCAAGCGCAGCCTGCATGCGGCCGATCACGATGCGGACTTCGGCAACCGCTGGCGGAACTTCCTCTGGCGACAGCTGATCGGCCCCTCCACGCCGGTCATGGACGTGGTCCTGGCCCATTTCGGGCGCGATCCGCGGCTGGGCATGGTGTTCCCGGAGAACGAGCAGTTCCTCGGCTGGGAGAAGAACCGCGCCTCCGCCGCCCTGCTTGCGCCGCGGCTGGGGCTGGGCCCCCTGCCCGAGCACATAGAGTTTCCGGCCGGGACCATGTTCTGGGTGCGGCCCCAGGCGCTGGACGCCCTGCTGGAGGCCGACTTCCAGCCTGGCGACTACCCGCCCGAGCCCCTCGCCGACGACGGGACTATGCTGCACGCGCTCGAACGCATGCTGCCGATCGTGGTGAACGCCGCGGGGTTCGACTACGCCACCACCTACCATCCCGCGCTCACGCGCCTTGCTCGAGCGGGTGCAGGGCCGGGCTGACGCCGGCGGCGCCCAGGCCGGCGGCCCCGTCGGCCGGGACGAGCCGGCGGTACAGCGTGTCGTAGAGACGCCCTTCCTGCTCGACGCTCTGCGGATGCGGCGTGCGCCCGCGCCACGTCGCCAGGGGACTCCGGTCCAGCGCCAGCTTGGTGATCGCCAACCGCCAGGCCGCGACGTCGCCGGCGGCGAGGGCTTGGCCGCAGCCTTCGCGACGCACCAGGTGGCCCGGCCAGCCCAGGTCTGAAACGAGGCAGGGCAGGCCCGCTGCAAAGCCTTCGTGGATGGCCAGGGAGAACGTCTCCGGCCACAGGGAGGGCAGACAGAGCACGTCGAAGCGCGCCATCAGCTCGGGCACCGCGTCCGCCGCGACGGGGCCGCGCAGGGAGATGTTGGGCGCACGCGCCGTGGAGGCCTGGAGGCGGGCGCGCAGATCGTCGTCGAAACAGGGTCCTACCAGCTCCAGTCGCGCCCCAGGCGTCAGGGCGTCGGCGAAGGCCTCGGCCAGGACGTGGATGCCCTTGCTCTCCGAGATGGTGCCGACATATCCGAACACCAGCTCTTCATCGGGCCGGCGCGGCGGAGACGGCGTGAACCGCGCAAGCTCGATGCCGTGCGGTGCTACGCCGATGGACAGATCGGGGTGCTCACGGTTGAAGACGGCGGCCACATAGTCGGAGCAGGCCTCGATCGCCCGCGCCCCTGCCAGCAGGGCGCGGGTGCGCGCCTGACGCTCCAGCAGCTGATGGTCCTGCACGCCGCCCAGCGGACAGAAGCCTATGCAGTTCCGGCCGCCCCGGGGCCCATCGCACACCTTCCCAGAGTTCTGGGTGAGGGTGACGCGATAGCAGTCTAGGAAGAAGTCGGTCAGCGTGACGAGATAGGGCAGTCCCCGCTCCCGTACGACCTCGGCCGCCTCGATCATGCGCAAGCCATGGGTGACGTGCGCGAGGTCGAAGGCCGGTCGGCTGTCCAGGAACGCGCGTGCGAGGCGTTCCGTCTCGAGGTTGCGACCGAAGCCGTACTGGGTGAACTGACTGCCCGCGGGCTCGACGATGGCGTGGACGGCGAGCCCCTGCACCACCGCGCGCCTCAGACCCGGGGCGTCCAGGCCCTCCCACAGGGCGCCGTCGCCGATCGAACAGGTGAGAATCTCCACCTCGTGGCCGCGGGCCTTGGCCTGATGCGCCAGGTTCAGGGTCACCGTCTCCGTCCCCGCGGCGAATTCCGGCAGGAACTGATGAAGGAGGAAGAGGATTCGCATCGAAGACGCCGTGCATTCCCGAAAGGTTCGGCTCCGGCCAATGCGCGTCGATATCACGGGGCATGTCAATGCAACGCGCGTCGTCCGCGCCCAGCCGGAGGGGCTTCGGCGGCGGGCGGCGTTGACAAGATCGGCGGGGGCCTGATCATACCCCGGCATGATCACCCAGCGGCGCCCGTCGCCAAGCTCGACAGCCGCGCGCTCCGGCATGGCCAAGCCATGAGCGCACCCCTCCAGATGCAGGGTCATTTTGACGGGTTTACGGCCGGCCGGCTGCATGGCTGGGCCTGGGCGCCGGAGCGGCCCGATGAGCCGCTCAGAATCCTGATCACCGTCAACGGGGCGCTGTTCGCCGAGCTGGAGGCGTCGCAGTTCCGTCCCGACCTGCGGGCGGCCGGGATCGGCCACGGCCGCTACGGGTTCAACATCCCCTTCGACGCCGACGTCGCCTCGCAAGAGCCGCTGCGGGTGGTGGCGCGGGTCAAGGATGGTCCGCTGCTCACCGATGGCGAGCTGTCCATCGGCGGCCCGCCCCCGGCAGAAGACCGGGAGGTCCCCGCCTTCAAGGCCTTCGTCGCCGCCGTGCTGGGACGCAAGCCGGAGGACGGCGCCCAGGCGACCGCCCCGCCCGTGACCACGCCACCGGTCCACTTTATCGTCCACAGCGCCGTGGGGCAGGAGCCCGCGCCGGGAAGCCTGGGGCTGGCGGAGTACAGCTACGGCTTCGTGCTGCGCGCCTTCGCCCCCCTGCTGGAGCAGATTGGCTCCGTCCATGTGGTAAGCGACCCGCTGCTCGAGGTCGACGCCCTGCATCTCGAGCATCTGGAGCGGGGCGAGACCAGCCTGTTCCTGTCCTTCGCCCCGCCTCACCGCACGGTGCTGGGCCTGCGCTGTCCCACCGTGCCGGTGATCGCCTGGGAGTTCCCCACCATCCCCTCCGCCGTCTGGGACGAGGACCGGCGCCACGACTGGCGCTGGGTGCTGCGTCAGACGGGCCGGGCCATCACCCTGTCCGGCCTCGCCGCCCGGGCCATCAAGGCCGGCCTGGGGCCCGACTTCCCCGTCGTCTCGATCCCGGCGCCGGTCTGGGACCGCCAGGCCGGCCCCTCGCCGGCGCGCCCCGTCGACCATGCGGCCCGGCTGAGCCTGGAGGGCTACGTCTACGACACCCAGGGCCGCCGGTTCGGGACCGAGACGGCCTACTCTCCCCCGCCGCCCGCTATCGCGCTCGCGGATACGGCGGAGATCGACGGCGTCGTGTTCACCTCGGTGCTGGCGCCGAAGGACGGCCGCAAGAACTGGATGGACATCGTCTCGGCCTTCCTCGCCGGCCTGGGCGGCGCCGCCGACGCCACGCTGGTGCTGAAGATGGTGGGCGCGGACCCCGGCTACTGGTGGTGGGAACTGCAGGACATCCTCAGCCGGGCGCCGCCCTTCGTCTGCCGGGTCGTCATCCTGCAGGGCTTCCTCGGCGAGCAGGCCTTCGGGGAGCTGGTCTCGGCCACCCACTGGGTCGTGAACGCCTCCAAGGCGGAGGGGCTGTGTCTGCCACTGCTTGAGTTCATGTGCGCCGGCCGGCCGGCGGTGGCCCCGAACCACACCGCCATGGCCGACTACATCGACGCTCGGGGCGCCCTGGTGGTGCAGTCGGACGAGGAGCACTGCGGCTGGCCGCAGGACCCCCGCAACGAAATGGTCACCACCCGGCACCGGGTGTCCTGGTCGTCGCTGCGAGACCGCTTCGCCGAGGCCTATGCGATCAGCAAGGACGATTCCGACCGGTATGGAGCGCTGTCCCGCGGCGCCGCGGAGGTGATGAAGGCCTTCTGCAGCGATGAGGCGGTGGCCGCCCGGCTGGACAGCTTTCTGGGCCTAGGCCGCCGCGAGCCCGCAGGCCCCGCCGCCTCCGACCTCATCCTGACCTATCCAGCCATATGATCCTGCTGGAGCATTCCACCTATGACGCCGACACCATCGCGCGGAACCTCGGCTTCTCCGAATACAGCTACTGGTTCGTGCGCAAGGCCTTCCGGCCGATCCTGCAGCGCTTCGGCGTCGTGGTGCCTATCGCCCGGCCCGAGCGGGAGGTGGACGTCATCTACCGGTCTGCTCGGGCGCACGGGGAGCCATGCGTGTTCATCTCCTTCAGTCCGCCCCACCAGACGGCGGTGGGGCTGGACTGTCCAACCGTGCCCGTCTTCGCCTGGGAGTTCGACACCCTGCCGCAGGAGGCTTGGGCCGACGACCCGCTGAACGACTGGCGGGTGGCGCTGGACCAGGCGCCCGCGGCAATCGTGCACAGCCAGTTCAGCGCCGAGGTGGTGAGGTCAAGCCTCGGGCGCGACTATCCGGTCTGGAGAATTCCCGCACCCGTCGCGGACCTCAACCTCGCCTACGCCCGGACCGCACGGGGCTGGCGTGAGCCGTTCCGCCTGGAGATCGGGACCGGGCTGGTGTTCGACTCGCGCCGTATCGACCTGACGCTGTTCGACTACCGGTCAGGCCAGGACGGGCCGCGGGCCATGCGCCTGCTGCAGAGCGTCGCGATCGAGGAGGCGCACGACCCGGTGAGCCTCGAGCTGGAGGGCGTGGTCTATAGCGCCGTGCTCAATCCGGTGGACGGGCGCAAGAATTGGACCGACCTGCTGGCGACCTTCGTCTTCGCCTTCCGCGACCAGCCGCTGGCCACCTTGATCCTGAAGGCGACCCATCGCGACCTCGCCGAGGGCGCCCTGCCGATCCTGAAGGACTTGGCCAAGCTCGGCCCCTTCGCCTGCCGGGTGGTGATCATCCAGGGCCTGCTCGCCCAGGCGGAATACGACGCCTTCCTGAACGCCACCAGCTTCACGGTGAACAGCTCCCACGGTGAAGGTCAGTGCCTGCCGCTGATGGAGTTCATGGCCGCCGGCCGCCCCGCAATCGCCCCACGTCACACCGCCATGGTCGACTATGTGTCGGACGGGAACGCCTTCGTGGTGGAGGCCCACCAGCGGCCGGCCTTCTGGCCGCACGACCAGCGCCAGGCGAGCCGGTGCCTGCGCTACGACGTGGTCTTCGCCAGCCTGGTGCGCCGCTATCGCGAGAGCTTCGCCGTCGCCCGCGACGAGCCGCAGCGTTACGCCCGCATGTCCCAGGCCGCCACCCAGGCGCTGCTCGGCTTCTGTTCGGACCAGGTGGTGGCGGAGCGGTTCGGCCAGGTGCTCGACACCGTGGCCCGGAAGGGCCAGACGCGAACGGATCGCCGCTTGGCGGAAGGCGTAAATCAGGTCTGATCAGCGAGAGCGGACGAGGCCGCGCAGCCGCGCGGGGCCGGTCCGCCGGAGACGTCGAGATGGTGGACCTTTCCGACTTCCTGGACCCCGGCGACGACGACCCTGGCGAGGGCGTCGCCGCGGAAGAGGCGGCGGACTTGGCGGCGCTGAAGAGCTGCCTGCAGGCGCTGGCCGACGCGCTCGCCAGCACCAACCTGGCGGTGCTCAACGGGACCCAGGGGGACGTGGCGGCGGCCGGAGCGCGGATCCAGGCCTCGGTCGGCGCGCTCAAGCGCTTCCACAAAGCATTCACGATCCTGAAGTCGGAGGACGGCGAGGAGGGCTGAGGCGCCGGACCGATCGGCGGGATCGCCTGGGATCGATCCGACGCGGACCTGGGGACTGCAGGGAACAGCGGCCGCGGCTGCTCGATTGTTATCCAGGTTAACTCTGGAGCTTCCATGCTGTTCGAACCCGCCCCCGCCCTGCGCTATGCCCCGTCGGACGAAGAGGTCCCTCACGACGAGGCGGAGACCACCCAGAGCCTCGTGGACACCATGCGCAAGATTTCGGAGACCACGCTCAGGGACGAGGGGCATCCGATCCGCAGCGTCCACGCCAAGAGCCACGCCCTGCTCCAGGGCGAGCTGGAGGTGGTGGAGGGCCTGTCGCCGTCCCTGGCCCAAGGCCTGTTCGCCGAGCCCGGCTGCTACGGCGTGGTGATGCGCTTCTCCACCATCCCGGGCGACTTGCTGGACGACAGCGTCTCGACGCCCCGCGGCTTGGCGATGAAGGTCGTGGGCGTCCAGGGCGCCCGCCTTCCCGGCTCGGAAGGCGCCAGCCAGGACTTCGTCTTGGTCAATAGCCCGGCCTTCGGCGCCCCCAACCCCAAGGTCTTCCTGGCCAACCTGAAGATGCTCGCGGGCACGACGGACAAGGCCCCGGGCTTCAAGAAGGCGGTGTCGGGAGCGTTGCAGGGCGTGCAATCGGCCATCGTCGCCGCCACCGGCAAGCCCAACGCCACCGTCGCCACCCTGGGCGGCCAGCCCGAGACGCACATCCTGGGCGAGACCTTCTACAGCCAGACCCCTTTCCGCTGGGGCGACCATGTCGCCAAGGTGCGGCTGAAGCCCATCTCGCCCGAGATGGCCGCGCTGACCGATAAGCACATCAAGATCAACGGCGTGCCTAACGCCCTGCGTGAGGCCTGCGTCGACTTCTTTCGCGCCCATGGCGGGGTATGGGAGGTCCAGGTCCAGCTGCGCACCGATCGCAAGACCATGCCCATCGAGGACGCGTCCAAGGTCTGGTCGCCCGAGGCGAGCCATTACCTGACGGTGGGCCTGGTGCGCGTGCAGCCGCAGACGGCATGGAGCGAGGCGCGCTCCCAGGCGGTGGACCAGGGCCTGTCCTTCAGCCCCTGGCACGGCCTTGCCGCTCACCAGCCGCTGGGCGGGGTGAACCGGACCCGCAAGCCCGCCTACGAGGCGGGCCGCAGGTTCCGGGCCGAGCACGATGGCCGCGAGATCAGCGAGCCCACCCAGGTCTCCCTGCCGGACTGACGTCAGGCCTGCCGCATTCATTCAAGGGGAGGAGGGCCTTCCCAAGGCGCGGCAGGCCGGCCACCGCAAGTTGACGTGACGGACGCGCGGGTCCATCGCGGGCGCGCGGGGACCCGACTCGCTGGTCAGGATCGCCGTTCATGCCCTTTCGTCCGCCTCGACCATGACCTCGGTGGCCCATGCCGGGTGCGACGCGGCGCCGGAGTCCGGGCAGGCGGACACGGCGGTCCGCCATCCGCAACTGGTGCTCGCCACCACCATCCTGGCGTCGAGCCTCGCCTTCATCGACGGGTCGGTGGTCAATGTCGGCCTGCCGACCATTGGGCGCAGCCTCCACGGGGCCGCTGTGGACCTGCAGTGGGTGGTCAACGCCTACCTGCTGCCGCTCAGCGCCCTGCTGCTGCTCGGCGGGGCCGCAGGCGACCGGTTCGGACGTCGGCGGCTGCTGGTCGGCGGCGTCGGCCTGTTCGCCGTCGCCTCCGCCGCGTGCGCTCTCGCGCCGAGCCTGCCCTGGCTGCTGCTCGGCCGGAGCCTGCAGGGGGTCGGCGCGGCCCTGCTGATGCCCAACAGCCTGGCGATCTTGGGCGGGACCTTCTCAGGGGAGGCGCGAGGCCGGGCGATCGGCACGTGGGCGGCCATGGGGGCGGTCACCGGCGCGGTCGGTCCGGTGATCGGCGGGTGGCTGGTCGACACCCTGGGCTGGTGCTTCATCTTCCTGCTGAACCTGCCCCTGTCCCTGGGCGCCATAGGCCTGGCGCTCGGTTTCGTGCGGGACCCTCCCGCGGGCTCCCCGCGCGCCCACCTGGACTGGCTGGGCGCGGCCCTGGCGACGGCGGGCCTGGGCGCGGCCACCTTGGCCCTCACCCTGGGCTCGGGCGGCCGGGGCTGGACTCCTTCCGCCGGCGTGGCCCTGGGGGCGGGGATAGCGGGCCTCGGCGTCTTCCTCCTAGTGGAGCATCGGCGCGGCGACCGGGCGATGATGCCGCTCGGCCTGTTCGCCTCCTCCACCTTCGTCGGCCTGACCCTGCTCACCCTGTTGCTCTATGGGGCGCTGGGCGGGCTGCTGGTGATGACGCCCTACGTGCTGATCCGTGCCCTCGGCTATTCGGGGGTGGCGGCGGGCGCGTCCCTGCTCCCCCTGCCTCTGGTCATCGCCCTGACCTCGCCGGTCATGGGCGGGCTGGCGGGACGGATCGGCTCGCGCATCCCGCTGACCGTTGGCCCGCTGGTGGTCGCCGGCGGCTTCCTGCTAATGCTGCGGATCGGAGGCCAGGGCCCCTACTGGAGCAC
>CAXUEN010000012.1:0-1699 GCA_964249945.1 uncultured Caulobacteraceae bacterium
TCCGGGAAGAGGGTCATGAAAGGGCTCCACCGCGCTGTGCTTTGGCCACGCACCTTGCTATTCCGGACAGCAGTCTCACTCCTTCACGATGTCAAAGACCCGACGCAAGCCCGCATCCAAATGGGTTCGCCCGCCAGGAGGCAAGTTGCCGCTTTGTTATCCGGATTTCGTTCAGAGATAGCATAATGGCAACCTGTAAAGTCTGACTTGAGTCGTAAGTGCACGCTGTCACCTTCCGCTTTCTGGCCGGTGTGGGACGAACCCGGTCCCCTAAGCCGGCGTCTCCACCGTGCAGACCGCCTGGGCGGCCAAGCCCTCGCGGCGGCCGGTGAAGCCCATCTCCTCCATGGTGGTGGCCTTCACGCTCACCCGGTCCAGCGGCAGGTCGAGCAACTCGGCCAGGCGGGCGCGCATGGCGGCGCGGTGGGGCTTTACCTTGGGGCGCTCGCAGATCAGGGTGACGTCGGCGTTCAGCATTCGGCCGCCCCGGGCGCGCATCAGCTCCACGGCGTGGAGCAGGAACTTGTCGGACGCGGCGCCCTTCCACTGCGGATCGGTGGGGGGGAAGTGGTCGCCGATGTCGCCCTCAGCCATGGCGCCGAGGATCGCGTCGGTCAGGGCGTGCAGGCCGGCGTCGGCGTCGGAGTGGCCGACCAGGCCCTGATCGTGGGGCACCAGCACCCCACACAGCCAGCAGCCGTCGCCGGGGCCGAAGCGGTGGGCGTCCACGCCATGGCCGACGCGGACGATGCGCGCGGCGCCGGCCCCCCCTGCGCCTGCTAGGGCCTCGGCCATAGGGAAGTCCTCCGGATAGGTCAGCTTCATCAACAGGGGGTCGCCGGGGGTGAGCTGGACGCGGCCGCCGGCGCGCTCCAGCACCGCGGCGTCGTCGGTGGGGACCTCGCCGTCCGGCCAGGCGGCGTAGGCGGCCGCGATGGCGTCCCGGCGGAAGGCCTGGGGGGTTTGCGCGCGCCAGAGGCCGGCGCGCTCGGCCGTGCCCTTCACCCGCCGGTCCTCGCCCGCCCGCTTCAGGGTGTCGCTGACCGCAAGCGCTGGCAGGGCGCCCTCCGCCGTCTCCAGCGCCGCCAGAAGCTCGCGCACGTGGCGGGCGCCGACGAAGGGACGCGCGGCGTCGTGGATCAGCACCGCCTCTACCCCGGCGTCCACCGCTGCGAGGCCCGCGCGCACCGAGTCGATGCGCTCCGCCCCGCCCGGCGCGATCTGCACCCGGGCGCCGCCGAGCCGCGCCTCGGCCTGCTCGCGATCGTCCGCGGAGACCACCACGATCACCTGTTCGGCGCCGGCGGCGTGCAGCGCCTCCACCGACCAGAGCACGACAGGGCGGCCGCGCAGGGCTCGCCATTGCTTGGGGACGTCCCCTCCGGCGCGGCGGCCGGAGCCGGCGGCCACGATGACGGCTGAAAATCGCATTCGGCGCGCTTTTGCGGCGCCGCAGCCGGGTTGTCCATGCGGGCCTCGCGCCTGCGTGTGGCGTCCGCCTGCAACAACCTGTTGAAACCGCGCCACAGGCGGTTAGCCTAGGGTCATGTCCGTCACGGCCTCGCCCCCGTCGCTGGAGCAGTTCGACCGCCTCGACAACAGCGCCTTCATCGAGGCGCCGGCCCGCCCCCGCGCCCGCTACGCCTTCGGCGGGGCCTTCGCGCTGGCGGTGCTGCTGACGGTGGTGTGCGTCCTGCTG
>CAXUEN010000012.1:1709-19872 GCA_964249945.1 uncultured Caulobacteraceae bacterium
GGTCAGCCGGCCGCTGGCTGCGCCCAGCCGCTACGTGCTGGCCCTGCTGACGCTGAACCTTGTGCTGATCTTCGCGCTGGCCGGGATCGCCGCCTTCCGTGTGGTGAGCCTGTTCGGTCCCCGCGCGAAGGACGCCGGCATACGGCTGCACCGTCGCTTCGTCATCACCTTCGCCCTGTCGGCCGTGGCGCCGGCGGTGATCATGGCGCTGTTCTTCGGGGTGGTGATCACCCAGGGGGTGGAGACCTGGTTCTCCAACCGGGTGCGCACGGTGGTGGACAACGCGGCTACCGTCACCCGCGCCTACATCGCCGAGCAGAAGGAGTTCATGCGCAACCGCATGGGCCCCATGGCCGAGGACCTGAACCGCAACGAGGCCGGGTTCGAGCGCGCCCGGCTGCAGTTCAGCACCCTGCTCGCCTACGAGCTGCCCGAGCGCGACATGGCGGCGGTCTACGTCATCGACGGGGAGGGCCGGGTGCTCGCCCGGGCCGAGCAGCCGTCCGCGCCGCCCTTCCTCGCCCCGCCGCCCGCCGACTTCGCCGCCGCCGCGACCCGCGACCAGGTCGCACTGCACTTCTAGTCGGACTACATACGAGAGCTGATGAGGATACGGGCCTATACTGACGACTAAATATACGTGGCGCGGCCGATGGGGGAGGGGATCATGGCCCAGCTCCGCGGATCGCAGGAATCGGTGGCCGCCTACCGCCTGGCCGACCGCTGCAGCGCCCGCATCCAGGCCATCTTCACCCTCAGCTATGTGGAGACCGGCCTGCTGGTGCTGGTAGGGGCCATCTGGGTGGGGGTGACGGTGGCCACCGGCATCGCGGCGCCCGTCTCGCGCCTGGTGCAGGCGGCCGACCGGGTGGCCGGGGGCGACCTCAGCGCCAGGGTGGACACCTCCCGCGACCCGGAGGAGATCGCCGTGCTGTCCCGCGCCTTCAACCGCATGACCGGCGACCTGCAGGACCAGCAGACTGCCCTGACCGCCGCCAACCGCGACGCCCGCGACCGCACGCGCTTCATCGAGGCGGTGCTGTCGGGCGTCAGCGCGGGCATCGTCGGGCTGGACCCGCTCGGCCGCATCTCGGTGATGAACGCCCGCGCCGCCACCCTGCTGGGGCTGGAGGAGCGGCTGGCGCTCGGCCGGCCCCTGGCCATCGTAGCGCCGGAGCTGGCCGAGGTGCTCGGCCGCGCCCGCGCCGCCACGGCCGATGCGGACACCGAGCTCGACGTGGTGCGCGGCGGCGAGACCCGGCGGTTGCGGGTGCGCGCGTCGGGCCGCGGCGAGACGGGGCTCGTGCTGACCTTCGACGACATCACCCGCCTGCTCACGGCCCAGCGCAACGCCGCCTGGCGGGACGTGGCGCGCCGCATCGCCCACGAGATCAAGAACCCGCTCACCCCCATCCAGCTCTCCGCCGAGCGCATTCGCCGCCGCTACCGCAAGGAGATCGTCAGCGACCTCGACACCTTCGATCGCTGCACCGACACCATCATCCGCCAGGTGGGCGACATCGGGCGGATGGTGGACGAGTTCTCCTCCTTCGCCCGCATGCCCGCGCCCAAGCTCGCCGACGAGAACGCCGCCGAGCTGCTGCGCCAGGCGGTCTTCTCCCAGAAGGTCGCCCATCCGGAGATCGAGGTGGACTGTGACATTCCCGAGGGCGCCGCGCCGCTCACCTGCGACCGCGGCCTGGTTTCCCAGGCGCTTCTGAACGTCCTCAAGAATGCGGGCGAGGCGGTCGGCGCCCGGGTCGCCCAGACGCCGGACCCCCAGGGCCGCATCCTCGCCCGATTGCGGGTGGAGGAGGGTGAGGTGGTGTTCGAGATCGAAGACAACGGGGTGGGTCTGCCGGCCAAGGACCGCGAGCGCCTGACCGAGCCCTACGTCACCACCCGCGAGAAGGGCACAGGCCTGGGCCTGGCCATCGTCAAGCGCATCCTGGAGGAGCACGGCGGCGAGTTCGTGCTGGGCGACGCGCGAACCCTGTCGGGCGCCAGAGCCCGTCTGCAATTCCCCGCGGTGATGCGGACGGGGGCGGGAGCACCCGTGCGCTCGCTGGCCGGACAAGGAGCTTAGATGGCGACCGACATCCTGGTGGTGGACGACGAGGCGGACATCCGCGAGCTGGTGGGCGGCATCCTGGAGGATGAGGGCTACAGCGTCCGCACCGCCCCGGACGCCAACGCCGCCCTGGCCGTCATCCGCGCCCGCCGCCCGGCGCTGCTGATACTGGACATCTGGATGCAGGGCGGCGGCATGGACGGCATGGAGCTGCTCGACGTCGTCAAGAGCTTCGATTCCGAGCTGCCGGTCCTGATGATCTCCGGCCACGGCAACATCGAGACAGCCGTGTCGGCCATCAAGCGCGGCGCCTACGACTTCCTGGAGAAGCCCTTCAAGGCCGACCGCCTGCTGATCATGGTGGAGCGGGCGCTGGAGACCACCTCGCTGCGCCGGGAGAACCGGCGCCTGCGCACCCAGGCCATCGCGCCGGAGGCCCTGGTGGGCCGCTCCGCCTCCATGCAGCAGCTCCGCTCCATGATCGGCAAGATCGCGCCGGCCAACAGCCGGGTGTTGGTCTCCGGTCCGCCGGGGTCGGGCAAGGAGCTGGTCGCCCGCTTCATCCACGACGCCAGTCCCCGCGGCCGGGGCGAGTTCGTAGCCCTCTCCGCCGCCGGGATAAGCCCTGATCGCATGGACCTGGAGCTGTTCGGCGAGGAAGGCGAGGGCGGCCGGCCCAAGAAGATCGGCGCCTTTGAGCGCGCCCACGGCGGCACGCTCTTCCTGGACGAGGTGGCTGACATGCCTCGCGAAACCCAGGGCCGCATCCTGCGCGTGCTGGTGGAGCAGCGCTTCCGCCGCGTGGGCGGGGAGCAGAACGTGCAGGTGGACGTGCGGGTGATCTCCTCCACCTCCAAGAACCTGCGCGACGAGATCGAGGGCGACCGCTTCCGCGAGGACCTGTTCCACCGCCTGAACGTGGTGCCCGTGCGGGTGCCGGGGCTGGGCGAGCGGCGGGAGGATATCTCGGAACTGGTGGACTACTTCATCGACCGGATCAGCGAGGCGACGGGGCTGCCCAAGCGCATCCTCGGCGAGGATGCAGTGGCGACGCTGCAGGTGCACGACTGGCCCGGCAACGTCCGCCAGCTGCGCAACAACGTGGAGCGGCTGATGATCCTGGCCTCGGGCGACCCCGGCGAGGTGATCACCGCCGAGATGCTGCCCTCGGAGGTCGCCGCCGCCGGCATCGCCGGCTCCGTCGGGCCGGAGCGGATCATCGCCCTGCCGCTCCGCGATGCGCGCGAAGTGTTCGAGCGCGAATACCTCACCGCCCAGATCCTGCGCTTCGGCGGCAACATCTCCCGCACCGCCGCCTTCATCGGCATGGAGCGGTCAGCGCTGCACCGGAAGCTGAAGTCGCTGGGCGTGGCGCCGCTGCGGGGTGGGGCGGAGGACGACGAGGATTGAGGATGCGGTTTTCCTTCAACCCCTCATCTCCCGCTCATCCCGGGGAATGCCGGGACCCAGATTATCGGTCGTCGAGCCATGACGATGGGGCTGTACAACCACGATATTTGCTCGCGTCGAGCCATATAATCTGGGTCCCGGCATTCGCCGGGATGAGCGGAATAAAGTTTGGTCGCTGCTGATGGCGCGGATCGCCTACGTCAATGGCCGCTACGTCCCCCAGTCCGACGCCGTCGTGCACATCGAGGATCGCGGCTTCCAGTTCGCCGACGCCGTCTACGAGGTCTGGGCCATCCTGGACGGCCGGCTCTCCGACGCGGAGGGCCACTTCGCCCGGCTGGAGCGGAGCCTCGGCGAACTCTCCATCCGCATCCCGCGCTCGCGCCCGGCGCTGCTGGCCATCCTGCGCGAGGTGGTGCGGCGCAACCGCGTGACCGACGGCATCGTCTATCTGCAGATCACCCGCGGGACCGCGCCCCGCGACCACGCCTTTCCGCATCCCGATACCCCGCCGACCGTCGTGGTCACCGCCAAGTCGCTCGACCTCGCCCACCTGGAGGCCTCCGCCCCCAAGGGGGTCGCCGTGGTCACCCGACCGGACACCCGCTGGGGGCGCTGCGACATCAAGACGGTGGGCCTGCTGCCCAACGCCCTGGCCAAGCAGTCGGCCCGTGAGGCCGGCGCCTACGAGGCGTGGCTGGTGGACGGCCAGGGCCGGGTGACCGAAGGCGCCTCCACCAACGCCTGGATCGTGGACGCGGGCGGCCGCTTGCGCACCCGCGACACCGGCGCCAATATCCTGCGCGGGATCACCCGGGCCAACCTGATCACCCTAGCGGCCGAGCTGCAGATGCCGGTGGACGAGCGGCCGTTCACGGTGGACGAGGTCAAGGGCGCACGCGAGGCCTTCCTGACCGCCGCCAGCGCCTTCCTAACCCCGGTGGTGAAGATCGACGGGGCGCGGATCGGCGACGGGCGCCCGGGTGCTGTCACCCTGCGGCTGCGCGCCCTATATCTAGACCACGCCCGGCGCAACGCCGTCTGAGCGCGGACAATCTTGGGCCTGGAGGTTGCGGGCGGCCGGTTCGCCGACGTAGCCTCATCTCGTGTGTGGCGGACGTATTGGTCCGTTGAATCAAGAACAAGACGTGGGGCGACGATGACGGCTGAAAAGAAGCAGAACCTTCAGGACATCTTCCTGAACAGCGTGCGGCGCTCCAAGACGCCGCTGACCATCTTCCTGGTGAACGGCGTCAAGCTGCAGGGGGTGGTCACCTGGTTCGACAATTTCTGCGTGCTGCTGCGCCGCGATGGCCAGTCGCAGCTGGTCTATAAGCACGCCATCTCCACCATCATGCCGGCCCAGCCCGTCCAGCTGTACGAGCCGCCGATAGAAAGCGATGACGTTTGAGCCGAGACGAGAGCGAGCCCTTCTCCGACGAACACCCCTTGCCTCGGGGCAAGGGGCGCGCGGTTGATCGGCGGCCGCCCATCGAGGCGGCGCTGGTCCTGCACCCGCGCCACGGCCAGGACACGGCGCTCCGCGGGCCCGAGGCGCGTCTGGAAGAGGCCTGCGGCCTCGCCCGGGCTCTGGACCTGGAGATCAGGGGGGCCGAGATCGTCCCCATCCGCACGCCCAGGCCCGCCACCCTGTTCGGCTCCGGTCGGGTGGAGGAACTGGCGGCGCAGGTCCGGGCGCTGGACGCGTCGGTCGTAGTGGTGGACGACGCGCTCACCCCCGTGCAGCAGCGCAACCTCGAAAAGGCGTGGAACGCCAAGGTGGTGGACCGCTCCGGCCTGATCCTGGAGATTTTCGCCAGGCGCGCCCGCACCAAAGAGGGCAAGCTGCAGGTCGAACTCGCCCGGCTGTCCTACGAGAAATCGCGCCTGGTGCGGACCTGGACCCACCTTGAGCGCCAGCGCGGCGGCTTCGGCTTTCTCGGCGGCCCCGGCGAGACCCAAATCGAGGCCGACCGTCGGCTGCTCACCGACCGCATGGTGAAGCTGAAGAAGGAACTGGAGGAGGTGCGCCGCACCCGTACCCTTCACCGCTCCGCCCGCCAGAAGGTCCCATATCCGACCGTCGCCCTGGTCGGCTACACCAACGCCGGCAAGTCCACCCTGTTCAATCGCCTGACCGAGGGCGCGGTGCTGGCCCAGGACATGCTGTTCGCCACCCTGGACCCGACGCTGCGCACCCTTAAGCTCCCGGACGGTCGGCCCGCCATCCTGTCCGACACAGTGGGCTTCATCTCCGACCTGCCGCACGAGCTGGTCGCCGCCTTCCGGGCGACGCTCGAGGAGGTGCAGGAGGCCGACGTCATCCTGCACGTGCGCGACATCTCCAGCCCCGAGACCGCAGCCGAAGCCAAGGACGTGGAGACCGTCCTCGAGGAACTTGGGATCGACACCCATCGCGAGCGGATGATCGAGGTCTGGAACAAGCTGGACCAGGTGCCCGGCGACGAGCGCGCCGGGCTGGAGGTCCGCGCCCGCCGCGCCCACGAACTGGGCTCGGCCGACGCCCTGCCGGTGTCCGCCCTCACGGGAGAAGGCTGCGAGGCGCTGCTGCAGGCGATTGCGGTGCGGGTCGACGACGACGAGCCGCTGGACCTGGAGCTGCCCGCCGTCGAGGGCGAGGCCCTGGCCTGGCTCTACCGCAACGGCCGGGTGACCGGGCGGCGCGAGGGCGCGGACGGGGCGTTGCAGCTGTCGGTCCGCCTTGACGCCCAGGCGCGAGGCCGCTTCGAGCGCCTGTTTCCGCACGCCCACCCGCATGCGGCGGACGAGCCGGTCACCGCCGCGACAGGTACCTGACCAGGTCCACCAGCCCGTCGAGCGACAGGGGCAGCACCAGCAGCCCCATCGCCCCTATGAAGACGAGCACGCAGAGCCAGGTGTCGCGCGCCACGGGCGGCGGCGGCTTGGGCCTCGGCTCGAAGTCGGTTCCGTCGAAGGGCATGGGGAAATCCTGACGGTCGTCCGCCGAGGCGGCGATTGGCTGCATCTCAGGTGGGGCCTGGCTCCGGTTTAGCCATGGACAGGGCGGCGATCAGCTGGGCTTCAGGCCGACTTCTCCACGCCTTTGGCCTCGTCCCACAGCGCATCCATCTCCGCGAGGTCGGACTGTTCGGGCCTGCGCCCCTGGGCCGCCAGGGCGCGCTCGATGAAGCCGAAACGGCGGATGAACTTGGCGTTGGCCGCGCGCAAGGTATCCTCCGGGTCGACGTCGAGCTTGCGGGCCAGGTTGGCGCAGACGAACAGCAGGTCGCCCAGCTCCTCGCGGGCCTTGGCCTTGTCGCCGGAGGCGATCTCCGCTTCCAGTTCGGCCGTCTCCTCGCGCAGCTTGTCCATGATCGCCAGGGCGTCGGGCCAGTCGAAGCCCACGCGCGCGGCGCGCCCGGTCAGCTTGGCCGCGCGCACCAGGCCCGGAAGGCCGGCGGGCACGTCGTCCAGCACGCCCGAGCGGTGCGCGCCCTTGGCCGCCCGCTCGGCGGCCTTGATCGTCTCCCAGGCGGCGCCCTGCTCGGCCACGCCGTCATAGGCCGCCTCACCGAACACGTGGGGATGTCGGCGGACCATCTTGTCGCAGATGGCTGTGGCCACGTCCTCGAAGGCGAAGGCGCCCTGCTCCTCGGCCATCCTAGCGTGGAACACCACCTGCAGCAGCAGGTCGCCCAGCTCCTCCTTCAGGTCCGACAGGTCGTTCCGCTCTATGGCGTCGGCGACCTCATAGGCCTCCTCCAGGGTATAGGGGGCGATGCTGGCGAAGGTCTGCTGCAGGTCCCACGCGCAGCCGCCGTCGGGGTCCCGCAGGCGCGCCATGATGGCCAGCAGCCGTTCCAGCGGCGCGGTCCGGCTCACGCCGCCTCCATCAGCGGCCGCTGCGCCAGGGCTTCGGCCTCCTGCCGGGCCGGCATGGCGTCGGTGCCCATCCAGCGGTCCCACGCCCGGAAGTACAGGCCGTAGTTGCAGCGGAACCGGGTGTGGTGGAGGCTATGGTGGGTGGCCGAGATCATCCAGCGTCCCACCGGGCCGCGCACCCAGGCCTGGGGCAGCAGCTCGAACCCGCAGTGGTTGAACAGCGCTGACACGGTCATCAGGCTCAGCAGTCCGAGCGCGACGCCCAGGTTGATAGGCACGACGAAGCTCAGGGCCGGAAGCACCCAGGCGGTGGCCGCAGCCTCCGCCGCGTCGAAGGCGAAGGAGGCGAAGGGCGTCGGCTCCCGCGACAGATGGTGGCCGCGGTGGGTCCAGGCGAAGGCCCAGCGGTGGTGCATCGCCCGGTGCGCCCAGTAGTAGTAGGTGTCCTGCACCAGCAGATAGACCACCGCGCTGACGGGCAGCCACCACAAGCCATAGCGGCCCGGATCGGCGTACAGCAGCCCATGCCCGTGCTTAAACGCTTCGAGCGCGACGGCGGCGGGAAAGGCGTAGATCGGCGAGGAGACCAGGGAGGCGCGCAGCTCGTGCCGCACGCCCTCGCGGGTGGGCGGCCGGGTGTTCAGCCGGACGGCCCGCAGGCGCGGCTTCCCCCGCCGCCACAGCAGCCGGTAGAGCCCCGCGGCCACCAGCAGGTAACGCAGGGCGATGATCGCGCTCAACGCCGCGGTGGTGCCGACCAACTCCATGCCGCCTGCATATCGCGCACGCGCCGCTCCGGCGATGGCTTTCAGGCCGTGACGTCCCGCAGCCCGTCTGGAACCGACGCCAGCGGCCGCTGCATCAGCACCACGTCCAGCCAGCGCTGGTGCTTGAAGCCCAGCTGGCGGAGCGCGCCGCAATGCTGAAAGCCCAGGGCCTGGTGCAGGCGGATGGACGCCAGGTTGTCGCTGTCGCCGATCACCGCAACCATCTGGCTGCGCCCGAGCGTGATGCAGGCATCGATCACCGCCTGCAGCAGCAGGCGCCCAACGCCCCGGCCGCCCGCCTGCGGGGCGACGAAGACGCTGTCCTCGACGCAGAAGCGATAGCCGGAACGCAGATTGTAAGGGCGGGCGGAGGCGTAGCCGAGCAGGCGGCCGCCCATCTCCGCCACGACCCAGGGCAGCCCCGCCTGGAGCACGACGGCCATCCGCGCCGCCATCTCGGCCGCATCCGGAGGCGTCTCCTCGAAGGTGCCCGTGCCGTGGAGGACGTGGTGGGCGTAGATGGCGGCGATTGCGGGCGCTTCCGCGAGGCTCGCCAACCTGATCTCAACCCCTGTCGGCGTCGGCTCGCTCATTACTCCAGCCCTGCTCCACCGCCCAGATGGCGAACGCGTAGTCGAAGGCGATCTCCTTCAGGAAGTCGAATCGACCCGATGCGCCGCCATGCCCGGCCTCCATGTTGATCTTCAGCAGGACGGGGCGGTCGCTGGTGGTGTGCGCGCGAAGCTTGGCAACCCACTTGGCCGGCTCCCAAAAGGTCACGCGGGGGTCCGACAGGCCGCCGGTGGCCAGCACGGCGGGGTAGGGCGCGCTGGTGACGTTGTCGTAGGGACTGTAGCCGGCGATGCGGTCATAGGCGGCCGCGTCGATCAGCGGATTGCCCCATTCGGGCCATTCGGGTGGGGTCAGCGGCAGGTCCGCGTCGCTCATGGTGTTCAGCACGTCCACGAAGGGCACGGCCGCCACGATCCCGGCCCACAGGTCCGGCCGCAGGTTGGTCACCGCGCCCATCAGCATGCCCCCGGCCGAGCCGCCATAGGCCACCGTGCGCCCGGGCGCGCCATAGCCCGCGTCGTGCAGGTGCTCGGCGCAGGCGATGAAGTCGCTGAAGGTGTTGGTCTTCTTTTCGGCCCGGCCGTCCAGGAACCAGCCCCAGCCCTTTTCGGCGCCGCCGCGGACGTGGGCGGTGGCCCAGATCCAGCCGCGGTCCACCAGGCTCAGAGAGCGGATGGAGAAGCCGGGCTCCATGGGGATGCCATAGGCGCCGTAGCCGTAGAGGAGGAGGGGCGCGGAGCCGTCCAGCGGCGTGTCGGCCCGCATCAACACCGTAATCGGCGCCGACGCCCCGTCGGGGCCCGGGGCGTGCAGCCGTCTGGCGACATAGCGCGAGGGATCGTGCCCGGACGGCACCTCCTGCACCTTGCGGAGCCGCCGCTCGCGCGTGGCCATGTCGTAGTCGTAGGTGGAGCGTGGGGTGGTGGGCGACTGGTAGGTGAAGCGAAGGACCGGAGTGTCGTACTCGTAGCCGCCGTCGACGCCGAGCGCGTAGGCCTCCTCATCGAAGCCTATGGTGTACTCGGCCCCGCCGTCGCGGGCGGTGACGACGATGCGGTTGTTGGCGTCCACCCGCTCTAGCCGCACGAACCAGTCCTTGTGGGCCATCATGCCGGCGATGAAGCAACCCGGCGTGTGGGCGATCCAGTCCCGCCAGCCAGCCTTGGAGGGATCGGCCTCCTCGGCGAAGCAGAGCTTGTAGTCCAGCGCGCCGTCGGCGTTGGTCAGCACCACGAAGCGCCCGTCCCAATGTTCCAGCTCGTAGCGCAGGCCGGCTTGGCGCGGCTCCACCACTTGCGGCTCCGCGGTGGGGTCCGACGCCGGGATCACACGGACCTCGCTGGTCTCATGGTTGGCGGCGCCGATGAGGATGAAGGCGCGGCTCTGGGTGACGTCCACCGACAGGAACATGCCGCCGTCCGGCTCGGCATAGACCAGCACGTCCTCGCCGCCCCGTAACGGCCGCCGGAAGATCTTGGCCGGGCGGCCGTTCTCGTCCCGCCACACCCAGAACAACCACTGGCTGTCCGGCGAGATGGCGAAGGCTCCGGTGGAGCTGTCCACAGGGTCCGCCAGCAGCTCGCCGCTGGCCAAGTCCTTCACCTCAATACGGAAGTATTCCGATCCCTGCTCGTCCAGGGTGTAGGCGAACAGGGCGTGGTCGTCGCTGTGCTCGGCCGCGCCGATGTCGAAGAAGGCCTTGCCCTTCGCCGCCGCGTCGGCGTCGAGCAGCACCTCCTCCGGACCGCCGCCGCAGGGGGTGCGGGCATACACCGGGTGCTGTGCGCCGGTCTGGTAGCGAGCGTAGTAGTCGTAGGCGCCGTCGGGAGTGGGGACGGAGCTGTCGTCCTCCTTGATGCGGCCGCGCATCTCGGCGAACAGCTGCGCCTGCAGCGGCTCGGTGGAACCCAGCATGGCGGCGGTGTAGGCGTTCTCGGCCTCAAGGTGCGCGCGGACGTCAGGCCGCAACACGTCCGGGTCGCGCATGACCTTCTGCCAGTCGTCGTCCTTCAGCCATGCATAGTCGTCGATGCGTACCTGGCCCAGCTGCTCGATCCGCAAGGGGCGCCGTTCGGCCGCCGGCGGGACGGGTGGGGAAATTCGGATCGAAGCGTCATCCATGGGCGATCAGGCTCGGTTGCTTGCGCATGAAGCCGCGGACCTCGGCCGCCGGAGGTGAGCGAGCGGGTCCAGCGACGAGGGCCGGCCCGCGTGCTCCGCCAGACGGCGCTCAAAGAGATAGCCGCTGAGGGCCGGCGTGTCGCCTGCCTTGCCGGGATCCCGGCGCTCACCGTCCGGGCCCACGGGTAGTGCCTGCGAGGCGCGCCCTCTAGAAGGCTCCGATGAGCTCCCGATCGGCGGCGGCCGAGGCTCCGGCGCGGTGGAGCGAACTGTTCCAGGGTCCGCGGGCACTGACCTTCGGCGTCCTTTGCCTGGGCGTGTGGCTGAATGCGGCCGACACCCTGGTCACCGCGACCATCATGCCGAGTGTAGCCCGCGACATCGGGGGCTACACCTATTTCGCCTGGGCGACGGCGGGGTTCCTGCTGGGCTCGATCCTGGCGGGGGCGGCCGCCGGGCTGCTGGCGAACCGCCTGGGTCTGCGCCGCGCCCTGGCTGTGTCCGGGCTGCTCTACGCGCTGGGCTGCGCCGTCAGCGCGCTTGCCGTGTCCATCTGGCCCTTCCTGGCCGGACGGCTGCTGCAGGGCGCCGGTGCGGGGTTCGTGGTGGGGCTCTGCTATGTGGCGGTGCGGGCGAGCTTCGAGGCGCGCGCGTGGTCGAACGTGTTCGCCAGCCTGTCCGGCGTCTGGGGCGTCGCCACCCTGCTGGGGCCCCTGGTCGGCGGCCTGTTCGCCAGCGCCCACCTGTGGCGGGTCGTCTTCTGGATGTTCGCCGCCCAGGCGGTGGGCTTCGCGCTGGCGACCTTCGGCCTGCCGAGGGCACCCCCGGGAGCGACGCGGGGGCGCTTGCCCGGCCTGCAGCTACTGATGCTTGCGGTCGCGGTCGTGCTGGTGGCGCTGGCGGGCGTCCTGCATCGACCGCTCATGGCCGCCGCGTTGGTGGGAGCTGGGCTGGTGCTGCTCGTCCTCACCCTTCGGGTGGACGCCAGGGCCGGCGCCCGCCTGCTGCCGATGCAGGCGGGCGATCTCGGCAGCCGCCCGGGACAGGGTTACGCCGTCGTGGTGCTGCTCTCGGCTTCGGCCATCGGGTTTTCGGTCTATGGCGCGGCTCTGCTGCAGTCGCGGCTGGGGCTCAGTCCGCTTCAGGCCGGTTACGTCGTCAGCAGCGAGTCGATCGGCTGGACCGTCACCGCCCTGCTGGTGGCCCGCACGCCGGCCCACCTCCGGGGCGCTTGCATCCGGCTTGGCGCCTGCATGGCGGCGGCGGGTCTGGCCGGGTGCGCGGCGACCCTGTCGGGTGCGGGCGTGAGTTCAATTTGCGCCTGCGGGATCGTGATGGGCGGCGGGTTCGGCCTGAGCTGGTCGTTCGTCGCCCAGCGAATCCTCAGCGCTCTGCGGGAGGACGAGAGCGCCATCGGATCGTCGGCCATCCCAATGATCCAGATCCTGGGGAACGCGATCGGCGCCGCCGCAGCCGGCGTGCTGGCCAACCTGCTCGGCCTAGCCCAGGGCTTTTCGCCGGTTACGGCGTCGACGGCCTCTCCGACATTGCTGGGAGCGTTCGTCCCCGTGGCCTTGCTCGCCGTCGCGGCTGCCTGGCGGCTCGGCGAGCCCGAACAGGCCGCACGACAAGGACGGAAGCCCCGGCGGGAGCCGAGGCCCTATCGCTAAACTTTCTTGGCTATGGTGAAGCCAAGGATGAGAAAGACGGCGCAGACCACCACAAACAGGAAGAACAGAATCTTGGCGATGCCCGCCGCCGCGCCGGCGATGCCGCCAAAGCCCAGTGCCCCAGCGATCACGGCCACGATGGCGAAGATGATGGCCCACTTGAGCATAGCCCAACCCTCTTTTCGGTTATGTTACGGCAACGCTTTGCCAGGCTGGACTGTTCCTCAGCCGCAGGCGCCCGCCTCGTGGGTGACGGCGTGGCTGATCTTGAGCATCAGGTCGAACAGCCGGTCCATGGGCTCGAACACCTCCTCAGCCTCTCGGCGATAGCCTTGCGCTTCGGTGGCGGCGTAGCTGGAGGGTTCGCCGAAGTCGGCATTCGACGGCGGCTCGCCGCGCAGGGGGAAGACCTGGCGCAGCAGTTCGAGGCTGGCCGGCGCGTCGAGCCGCAGCAGGCGTTCCTGGATTGCGGCTTGGGTCACCTCACCCCTTGGATTGAACTCCGGGATCTGGACCACGAGCCGGTCGCTGGCCTGGATCAGCGCCAGGCGGATCGCGTGCAACAGGGCCAGCCGGTCTCCCTGCGCAGTGTGGACGCCGGCGGCGCGGATGCGCACGTCTTCGGCCTTCAGCCGGCGGTCGACGCAGCGCAGGTGCTCGCTCAACCTCGCCTGCTCCACCACGCCCGCCAGGGCCAGGTCGCAGTCCGGCGCGTCGGTCGCCGTGGCGCGGGCGAGCCAGAGCGACGGCTGCAGCGTGGCCGCATAGGCCTCCATCACCGCCAGCTCGCTGGCTGCAGCGGCGGTCTCAGCCAGAGCCAAGGCGCGGCGGAACCGGGGCGAGCGTTCGCGCATGCGTCCGAAGGTAGCGCGGTCCTTCTCCGCCGCGCGCCCCAGGCCGTAGAGGCTGTTGGCGAAATAGCCCAGCTGCTGCAGCACGCCGTTGTTGGGGATGGCCCGCAGCTCCGAAACGCTGGCCAGCATCCGTGGCCGCCCGCCGTCGCCCGACTGGCGCTGCACTGGGCGCGAGCCGGTCTTGGGCAGCAGGTGGGTGGCGAACAGGCCGACCAGGGCCGCATAGTCCGGGTCGGCTACCAGGCTTGCGAAGTCCTGTTCGCAGGTGGCGAAGAACTCCGTGGCGAAATCCGGCTCGTCGTAGATCGGATCCGCCCCGGCCTCTGGATCGTCCAGCATCACGGTTTCCAGGGCCGTGGTGACGGTGGCGAGGGCCGCGGCGGGGATCATCAGCGGCAGGTAGCCCTCGCCGCCCTGGAAGGCGTCCTCCTCCTTCACCCGGATGCTCAGCCGCGCGAACTCGGCGCGGGAGCGGGGCGGGGCGGCGTAGCGGAAGCGGTCGCCGAGGCTCCCCGGATGGCCGCCGCGGCCGAGCGACTCGCCATGCGTGTTGAAAAAGACGATCTCGAGCCCGCTCAGACCATGCTCGCGCATCATCTCCGCCAGGCGGAAGCGCAGCCGCTCAATGCGGAATGTGGCCGCGAGCTGGCCGATGAAGCGGCCCGAATCGGAAAAGCCGAACTCGATGGCAAGCCTTCCCTGGCGCATCAGGTAGTCGCGGAAGTGGCGCGAGCGGAGCGCCTCCTCCACCACCTTTTCGCCGCGCTCCAGCGCCTCCTCGGTCTCGAAAAGGGGTGAAATCTCGACGTGGTCCTCCACCCCGAACAGGCGCGCGAAATAGAGCGCGGTCAGCAGGGTGAAACCGGTTTCGGTCTCCGCGATCAGGAAGCGGACGGAGGTGGAGGCGTCCACGTACTTGCGCATCTGCGCCACAGTCATCATCAGCCGGCGCGCCGAGGCCGGCTCGTGCGCCAGGTCGCCGAAGTTGATCTCCACGGGGGTGGCGTGAGCGATCAGAGCGTCGATGGCGGTGAAGTAGGTGCGCCGGTTGGCCGGGTCGGCGGGGGAGCCCTGCAGGCCCACGTCCCGGCGGATGGCGTTGTGCAGCTGGCCCGAGTTCAGCCGCACATGCACTCCGGCCAGACTGACGCCTTCGGTGGCGAGACCGGCGCGAAGCACCAGCAGTTCGGCCCGGCTTTCGTCGTCCGGGGCAGCATCCAGCGCGTCGTCAAGCCGCCGCAGCAGCGGCGCAGGCTTGACCATGGCCTGGCGGCGGCCCTCCACCATGGTGCGGGCGAAGGCCGCCAAAGTGGCGGGGTCCTCCCGGGCCGCGTCCAGCGCCTCGAGCTGGCCCGTGCTGATCTCCAGGGCCCGGTCGATCAGCTCGGCGGCGGCGGTCAGGGCCGACAGCCAGTCGCCCGAAGCTCTGTTGAGCAGGCGGTTAAGGCTCGCCCGCCGGCGCTGCAGGGCCGCGATCTTCAGCTGCAGCCGCTTGCCGACGCTCACCTGCCAGGTGACGTCGGTACGTCCATCCTGGTCGAAGCCGACCCAGGTGGCCAGGGTCGCCAGCCGCGGCGTGAGCTGGCCCCAGTGCGTCGGCCAGCGTCGTCGCGCCACGTCCAAGGCTTCGGCGTAGACGCTCTCCATCGCGACGTGGGCGCTCTCCAGCGCCTCCACCGACCAGGCGTGCTCCACGTCCAGTGTCAGCTCCGCCGGCGGCCCATGCGGGTGCGCCGCCGCCAGGGCCAGCCGTTCGGCCCGGCCGCTTTCGGTGAGCGCCTCGCCGTCCGCACTGTGGCCCGAGGCAAGTTCAATCAGAGCGATCGACAGTGCGTGGTTCAGGGCGAAGGTTGGGTGCGCTGTGAGCACCACCCCGAAGGGCTCGGACCCGACCGCCTTGGCATAGGCGTCGAAGTCGCCGCGATCTGCGATCGTCTCGAACATCGCGTGCAGCCGCACCCGCTGCCGCGCGATCGAACAGTCGCCCAGATAGGCGGCCAGCCGCTGCGACCTCGCGACGAACGCCTCGGCGGTCAGCTGGCCGATCACCCCCTCCAGGCCGTCGAGGGTGACCTCTCCCCGCCCGATGCGGCGGCTGAGATCGAGGGCGAACAGCAGGGGCGCGCTGGTGAACGGGTCGCCAGCGGCGCGGGCGCGCGCCTCGGCCAAGCGCGCCGCCAGATCGGGGCCAAGCCGATCGGCGTCGTCTAGGGTGCGCTCGGCGTTCGGCATGGGGCTGAATAGCAGCGGCGGCCGGCCCCGGCGAGGGCGGCCGAGGTCGACGCCCCTAGGCCTCTCCCTTCGCCCAGGACGCGATCAGCTGACGCGCGATGGCCATCGGCGGGGGCAGGGTGATGTCGCCGCCGTCGTCCAGCAGGCCTGCCACCTCCTGTCTCGCCAGCCAGCGGACCGACTCCAGTTCCGCCTGGTCCGCCTGCGCCTCTCCGGGCGCGACCTCGGCGATCAGGCCGATCATCAGGTTGCTGGGCCAGGGCCAGGGCTGGCTGGAGTGGTAGCGCACGGCTACCGTGGCGAGCCCGGACTCCTCCCTGACCTCCCGCGCACAGGCTTCCTCAATGGACTCGCCCGGCTCCATGAAGCCGGCCAGGGCCGAGTAGCGGCCCGGCGCCCAGGCGGCCTGACGGCCGAGCAGGCACTGCTCGCCCCGCACCGGCAGCATGATCACCACCGGGTCGGTGCGCGGGAAGTGCTCCACCTTGCAGGCGGGGCAGAGCCGCTTCCATCCCGCCTCCGCCACATGGGTCGGCTGGCCGCAGGCGGAGCAGAACCGGTGCCGCCGCCGCCACTCGAACACCGCTTTGGCGCTCGCGGCCATGCCGCAGTCGTCCGCCGGCAGCACGCTGGCCAGCTCCCGCAGGTTGCCGAAACGGCCACGGCTGCGCAGCACGCCTTCGGCCGGGTCGGCCGCCCCCTCGATGTCCAGCGCAAAGACGGCGCGCGCCTCCGCATCCATGCCCATGAACAGCAACCGCTCGTCGCCCCCGGCCAGTTCAACGGCGAGCGCCGGCTCGATCCGGGCCAGTTGGACGCCTCCAGTTCCCTCCTGCGTCAGCGGCGATCCGTTCCAAAAGGCGAGCACCGTCGTGGTCTCGGCCTCCAACCGGCGCTCCAGCCACTCGGGCTCGCGCCGGCGCTCGGACACGCGGTCTAGGGGGTTGCCGGCGAAGGTGTTCAGGCGAGCGGACAGGGGCATGGCGTCTCGGCGTGTGGGTCCCGGCAGGCCTACCATTCCCTTAGCCAAGCGGGGAGAGCTTGCATTCACGGGCGAAATCCGTATTTTTCCGCTCTTCCCAGGAAGGCGGTCTGCGTGCAGCGTTCCGGGGTGGCTTCGGGCCGCCCTCCGCGCGTGGATCCATCGTGGCGAGCCGGGTCTTCCGCCGGTCGTCCGCGCCGCCTCTCGCTTCCGGAAGAGGATCGCCATGTCGCTTTACGAACACGTCGTCATCGCACGACAGGACATTTCCCCCCAGCAGGCCGAAGCCCTCAATGACACCGTGAAGGCCCTCATCGAGGAGCATGGCGGTCAGGTGGCCAAGATCGAGTACTGGGGCCTGCGTAACCTCACCTACCGCATCAAGAAGAACCGCAAGGGCCACTACTCCTTGCTGGCCCTCGATGCGCCCGCGCCCGCCGTCAAGGAGATGGAGCGCCAGCTGTCCATCAATGAGGACGTGCTACGCTACATCACCATCAAGGTGGACGAGCTCGACCTGGAGCTGTCGCCGATACTGGCCCGCCGCGACCGGGAGCGCGAGCGTGACCGCGAGCGCGGTGGCGATCGTGACCGTGACCGCCCCCGCGGCGGCTACGAAGAGATGCCGGCTTAGGGGGACAAGACCATGACCGAAACAGCCCCCACCACCCCTGGCGCGCCAGCCGGTGGCGCCGGCGCGAGGCGTCCCTTCTTCCGTCGCCGGAAGGTTTGCCCGTTCTCCGGCGCCAATGCGCCGAAGATCGACTACAAGGACGTGAAGCTCTTGCAGCGCTACATTTCCGAACGCGGCAAGATCGTGCCCTCGCGCATCACCGCGGTGTCGGCGCCGAAGCAGCGCGAGCTGGCCAAGGCCATCAAGCGCGCCCGCTTCCTGGCGCTCCTGCCGTACGTCGTGAAGTGAGGAGGACAGGCTGATGAAGGTTGTTCTTCTCGAACGCGTCGAGCGCCTGGGCGCCATCGGCGACGTGGTCCAGGTCAAGGACGGGTTCGCCCGCAACTTCCTCCTGCCCCGGCAGAAGGCGTTGCGCGCCACCACCTCCAACCTGAAGGTGTTCGAGGCCGAGCGCGGCCAGATCGAGGTCCGCAACGCCGAGGCCCGCGCCGCGGCCGAACGCAACGGGGCCAAGCTCGAAGGCGAGACCTACGTGCTCATCCGCCAGGCGGGCGAAGGCGGCCAGCTCTACGGCTCGGTCTCGGGCCGCGACGTGGCCGAGGTGATCGTGGAGACCGGGGCCAGGGTCGAGCGCAGCCAGGTGGTGCTCGACCGGCCGATCAAGACGGTGGGCGTGCACGAGATCAAGTTGCGCCTCCACCCTGAGGTGACGGTGACCGTGCGCATCAACATCGCCCGTTCGCCTGACGAGGCGGACCGACAAGCCCGCGGCGAGAACGTCATCACCTCGGCCTTCGACCAGGACCGGTTGGATGCCGAAGCCCAGGCGAAGGACCTGTTCGAGGGCGGCGCCGGCCAGGCGATGCAGGATGCTTCGTTCGAGCACTGAAGCAGGTACGTTCAGGCGGAAAGGGAGCCCTCGCGGGCTCCCTTTTTCATTCGGCGCCAGAACTCTTCTCCTCCCCTTTGAAGGGTAGGGTTGGGG